>JANNEE010000091.1:0-2486 GCA_031388325.1 Deinococcales bacterium | reverse complement strand
AGTCGGTCAATCAACATTGGGCAAATGGCGTATTGGGATTGAAACCACTGCCCACGAGGTATGAATCTTGAATCCAGTCAACTCGAGAAGCGTTACACACAATTTATTCCACCTATGCAGCATAAAACCCATGTCCATGTGCGGGTAGATGGTCGGTTTAACCAACGTTATGCACTTTTATGCCGTGATTATCTGCGAACCCACCCAGTCACCCGCGAAGCCTATGCCGAGATTAAATATCAATTGGCACGGTATTTTCCGAATAACGCTGAGGCATATTATGACATTAAAGACCCTGCGTTTGATTTGTTTATGGCGGGTGCGGGGGAATGGGCGGAGTGGACAAATTGGCAACCAGCACCACCAGATGCTTGAGCCATCGGCATCAGATGCTTGAGTGTCTAGCTAGGAGAATACTTGTGGAATTTCTTACAAAAACCTTACAAAGAACCTTGTGTCAGACATTTTAGCCGTTTTTTAGCTGTCAATAACAGAATGGTTTTTTATTTTCTCGAGAAATGCTGATAGAAACAGTATTTTTTATTTTCTCGAGCTGCTTGTTTTTGCTCGAACTCGAGTTTATACCCGAAACCAAGTATTGATTTATTGTTATGCCAACTACCAGATGTAGTGTGCATTTTTCACACACAACACGATTTTGTGCTAGTATGATAGAAGAGCCGAGGAAATGGTTTTCTTGGTTACGCAATATGCGAAACGAATCTTGACAAACTATTCTGCTTGAGGCAAAATATGGCTATGCTCATCACAGAACGCGCTATCCTTACTCCGCAAAGAACCACTCGAGTCCGCAGTGTTCCGCAAGCGGTTGAGTTGCCCGAGTCGGTAGCCCAGCCGATGCCAGTAACAGCTGAACTGGTCTCGAGACTGCCAAAAGCCCAAGGTTTGCTGCTCAGCAAACTAAGCATCCTCGGAGACCGACAAAGCTGGTTACTTTTAGGACTGGTTTTAATTCCAGTTGTTGGTGCGGTTCTTAACTTTATGACTTATGGTTTTGTCCGTTAAAACCAATACATGCTTTGTCCGTTAAATTAAATTTTCTCAGCCTTGCGTTCACCCCAGACGCAAGGCTGATTTGTTATTCTTAGCGCAATGAAACGTATACTCCTTGGCTTCTTGGCTGGATTTTTAGTGCTTGGTTTGCTTGTTGGTGGGGTTGGGCTGTATATGGTGCTGCCAACCAATGCCAAAAAACAAACTGTGGAAGTCAAACAAGGCATGAGCATTGGCAGTATTGCCACCCAACTCGAGCAGAAAGGCTTGGTCCGAAATACCACAGTTTTTCGTTTGGTGGCTCAGTATGTTGGCACTGACCGCCGCATCCGCGAAGGGTATTACGACTTAAGCGGGCAGCAAAACATTCTCGAGATTGCCCGTGCGCTTGGGCAGTTGGGTCGTCCTAGACAAATTACTGTTGCTATCCCAGAAGGATTGCGTTTATCTGAAATTGTAAGCCGAATTGCCACAAAGTTTTCCAATAATGCCGAACTCGAAACGGCTTTTAGGCAAACCAATCTGCTCGAGTACAGCAAAGGCGCACCCAGCTTAGAAGGGTTTTTATTCCCCGCCACATATCAGTTTCGCCCAGAAGACAACGCCCAGAGTATTGCCCGAACCTTAACGCAGCGTTTTAAGCGTGAAATCACCCCAGACCGAAAAGCCGCCCTCGAGAAACTTAAACTCAGTGTCTACCAATGGGTCACACTTGCCAGTATTGTCCAAGTCGAAGCGGGCAACGCCCAAGAAATGCCAGTCATTGCAGGGGTCTTCTTAAATCGTCTCGAGATTGGTATGGCGTTGCAATCCGACCCGACCATTGCTTATGGGCTTGGTAAACGCTTACCTGAACTGAGCCGCCGTGCTGGGGATTTTGAATCAGATTCACCATTTAATACCTATAAGGTACGCGGTTTAACCCCAACGCCAATTTCAAACCCTGGAGTACAAGCCTTGGATGCGGTCTTAAATGCCAAACGCAGCGACTCGAGAGGTGATTTATGGCTTTATTTTCTGCATGGCAGCAAGGGCGAATTTAAGCCCAACACAAATTTTGCCGACCATCAGCGTGACAATGCACAGTTTCGATAGACATGATAATGCACAATTTCGATAAGTCCTTTGAACCTATTCAAAAAAGCAAAATAACGTAGAATGGTGCGCTTATGTCCGAGACACTGCTTCGTACTTTTTTTGACCCAGCTACTTTTAAGCGTGGGCAGGGTATTCGTTCTCGAGTGCTAAAAGTCCAATTAAAAGTTAGCCCAAGGGGTGATTCAGAACATTTGGTTGGTGTGGTTGGCGGTTCTTATGGCGAGAGCTATGACGTGGATATAGACATTACCCGCGATCAAAATGGCGATATTGAAGAACTCGATGGGGATTGTGATTGCCCCGTCGGTTGGGATTGTAAGCATGTGGTGGCATTGCTGCTCGAGGCAACGGCTCGCCAATTATTGCAAGTGGTT
>JANNEE010000083.1:0-2919 GCA_031388325.1 Deinococcales bacterium | reverse complement strand
GACCACTTGGGAAGGCTACATTGCCGCAGGTAAGAAAATCCAAGCCAAAGACAAGAAAGTATTCCTGATTAACAGCGCTGCCAGCGCCGCAGGTCTAATCTGGCGCTCAAACATTCCAGCCGGCGAAGGTATTTACTTTTCTAAGGATAACAAAGTCATTGTCGGACCAGACAGCGCCCGTTGGGTCAAAGCCTTTACCATCGCTAAGCAAATCCGCGATGCTAAACTCGATGCCAAAATTGGTGAGTGGAGCAACGAATGGTACGAAGGCTTTAAGGGCGGGACTGTCGCTACCCAATTTAGCGGTGCTTGGTTACAAGGTCACTTCCAGAACTGGATGGCACCAGAAACCAAAGGACTGTGGCGGGTTCAAGACTTGCCAGATGGCGCATTTGCTCCTTGGGGCGGTAGCTTCTACACCATTCCAACCGCCAGCAAGAACAAAAAAGAAGCCTGGGACATCATCAAATTTTTGGCAATGGATCGCAAACAACAAATTGCTGCTTTCAAAGGCAACGGCGCGTTCCCAAGCCTCAAAGCCGCTTGGTCAGATGCCAGCTTTAACGAACCAGTACCTTTCCTTGGTGGTCAAAAAGCCCGTCAACTCTGGAAGAATGCAGCCCAAAAAATCAAACCACTTGATGTCAATAAGTACGACAGTGTTGCCGAAACAATTGTCACAACTCAATTGACTGCGGTTCTCGACGAGGGTAAAGACATCCGTGCTGCTTTGACCGAAGCCCGTGCCGAAATCGAAAAACGCGCCCGCCGTTAAAATCATGACGTGCTAAAGAGGCGAGAAACTCTTTAGCACACCTCCTCCAGATTGTGGTACATGTGAGGCTCGAGCCACTCGCTCGAGCCTGCTCTTCAAAGGACTTAAACGTGAAAAGCATGGTGGTTGAAAAAAAATCGGAATTCAATTTTGAACGTTTCTATACGCGCTGGCAGCGTACCCTAGCGCCTTATGTTTTCATTAGCCCTTTTTTCATTCTTTTTCTTATTTTTGGATTGTTCCCAATGATTTTTTCAGTCTATGTTTCCTTAACCAGTTGGGATGCGATTTCTGGTTTGGGTGGCATGAAATTTGTCGGATTAGACAATTATATTTTTTTATTTACTCAAGACACTGCTTTTTGGAATTCAGTCAAACAAACCGCTTATATTGCCCTTATTTCGGGTTTACCACAGCACTTAATTGCCATTCCGCTTGCCTTTATGATTCACACTGGCATGAAAAAAATGCAAGGCTTTGTGACGGCTGTGTACTTTGCCCCTTTTGTAACTTCGGTAGCCGCAATTGCGGCAGTCTTCGGAACGTTATATTCCGAACGCAGTGGTGTCCTAAACTGGTTACTGCTCGAGGTTTTTAATAAAATTCCAGTGCTAAATACCATTGTCACCGATGATCCTGTGCGTTGGTTGGGCGACAGACACATGATTCCGATTTCAATTTCAATTTTGGTGATTTGGCGCTACACTGGCTGGAACACTGTGCTGTACTTGGCGGGCTTACAAGCCATTTCTCAGGATTTATACGAAGCCGCCGAAGTAGATGGGGCAACACGCTTTGAACGTTTTCGCTATATCACACTGCCGCTCTTGCGCCCAACCATGTTTACGGCTGTTACCTTTACAATCATTGGCAATATGCAGTTATTTGCCGAGCCATTCTTATTGGTCAATGCGGCTGGTGGCAATGGAAATGCGGGACGTACATCGGTCATGTACCTTTGGGATAATGCCTTTAATAACTTGCTCTTTGGGGATGCCGCCACCCAGACATGGGTTTTATTTGCAGTCATTATTGTTCTCACCATCATCAATAATCAAATCTTTGCCAAATTAAGGAATGACTGATATGCAAAAACTGACTTTTGGAAATGCACTTATTTACGGACTGATTTTGTTTGGTGGTTTGTTGATGATTCTGCCGCTTTACTTTATGCTGGTTTTTGCCACCCAAAGTAGGGAAACTATTTTTTCGTTCCCACCACCACTGACTTTTGGTAGTTTTGAACAAATTACCAGCAATTACAATGCCCTGATGACCATGACGGCTGGAACATTTTGGCGGGTCTTTTGGAACAGTTTTTACTTAGCCAGCATTGCCACAGTCACGACCCTCTTTTTTTGTTCTTTGGCTGGGTATGGTTTTGCAATGTACGACTTTAAGGGTAAAAATGCTTTGTTTGCTGTGGTTGTGGCAACCCAAGCCATTCCATCTGCTTTGAACCTGATTCCTTTTTATCTAGTGATGAATTTAATTGGTTGGATTAACCAACCCAAAGCCCTGTGGTTTCCGGGCATGGCAAGTGCTTTTGGAATTTTTTTAACCCGTCAATATATTCAAAGCGCGATTCCTCGAGAACTGATGGATGCGGCAAGGGTGGATGGCTGTACTGAATTTGGGATGTTCTGGCGAATTATTTTACCACTTATTCGACCTGCACTTGGCACACTGGGCTTAATTACTTTTATTGGCGTTTGGAATGAATTTGTGCTGCAAAGCCTGATTTTTAGGAGTGCCGAAACCCGAACCCTTCAAACCCTAATTCGTGCCATTTCAGGTGGAACAACTGCCACCAACGTGGATTATGGTGGTCTGATGATGGGAACAGCAATCACGGTTTTGCCGCTTCTAGTTATTTTTATTTTGACCTCAAGACAACTGATTTCTGGTTTGACCGCAGGTTCGGTCAAGAGTTAAAAATTGGCAGTGGCTCGAGCAGTCACGATGGAGCGCTTAGACATGAAACGATTTGAGAGTTTGTTGTTTTTTGGATGCTTTGTGTTTTTATCGTTGCTCCAAACTGGTGTGGCAGTGACAACCCAAAGCACCAAGCTCGAGTTGGGTGTGCTTGGCTCAGCAATTCAACCCGAAGCGGTCTCTGGTTTTAACCTTGGCAATATGATGAA
>JANNEE010000076.1:0-4095 GCA_031388325.1 Deinococcales bacterium | reverse complement strand
GCTTTCGGCAAGAAAATGCACCGTGTAGGCAAAAATCAGTAACCATAAGGTTTGATACAAGTCTGGTACAACTCGCAAAGTCACAAAAATGAGGGCAAGCGCCAATGCCAAAGGTGGGGTAGCATAGCCTAAATAACTGCTGCGCTCCAACCAACTTGAGAATCTGGTTTTATGACGCACCGCTAAATACGCCAACGGTAAGGCACAAGCAGCACTTAAAAATGCGGCAGGAACGGCGGCAGACAGTGTGCCAAGGGTAGCCCTAAGAAGTTCTGCCCAAGGGTTATAAAACTGGCTTTGTGGTTCTCGAGCCATCCAATGAATGGCAGTTACGATTGGCAACATAACCGCGACTGTCACATACAAGACCAAGGGAATCAGGGCTGGAATACTCCAAATACCCAAAGTGGCTCGAATTGCTGGACGGGTATTTTTGGCATTGCGAGCTAGGAATACACGGCGCATGGCAACCCCTTCAAGTCCAAGGATTGCCACAGTAATAACAAGTAAAATCAGGGCTAACCAAGCCGCGTAAACTCGGTCTAAACTGCTGATGTACTGGCTATAAATGGCAAAAGAAAAGGTTTCAAAACGCATTAAACTGACCACCCCGAAATCGCCCAACACGTGCAGCGTAATCAGCAATGCCCCAGATAACCAAGCCGGACGAAGTTGTGGCACTGTCACCCGCCAAAAACTTTGCCATCTCGAGTGACCTAAACTTTGGGCGGCTTCTTCAAGCGCAGGGTCGATGTTTTGCAGGGCAGCATAAAGGTTGACAAATAAATAGGGCGCACTATAAAGCGTTAAAATAAAAGTTGCGCCAAAAAAACCGCTCGGGCGCGGTAATGCTAAGCCTATGACCTCGAGTGTTCCGCCACTTCCACTGGCTGCCAGCAAAGCAAATGCCCCCACATAACCCGGCACAGCCAAAGGCAAAGTGTTTGCCACCACCCAAAATCTTAAAAAAGGCAGCTTGACTCGAGCCAAAAGCCAAGCTGCCGGTAAAGCCAGTGCCGTTGTCCCAATCAGTACCGAAATCGCCAGCAAAAAAGTATTGCCTAGAAGGGTTAAATTGCGTTCCCTAAACACAATTTCACGTAAGCTCGAACCATCTGCCTCGAGCGCCCTGACGACCAAGTAAAGCAGTGGAATCAGCACACTCGAAGCCACCAGCACCGCAAACAACACCAATCCAAGCGGTGCGCGGCGACCAGAAAAGGTGCGTTCTCGAGAAAAGTTCATAGAAAAAGGGGGGAGGGATACACCCTCCCCTTTTTTACCTTTTTACCGACCTTAAAGAAGTCCCTGTTCGCGCAATAACTTCTGGGCGTTACCAACATAATCCGCCAGCTTGTCAAAATCTATTTTTGGACTGCGGTTAATCATGTCATTCAAGGGCAGTAAGCTGCTGGGCAGAATTGCGCCTTTGACCACGGGATATTCAAAAATTTCGCCACTAAAAAACTGTTGGGCTTTGCTCGAGAGCAACCATGTCAAGAAGCGTTGTGAAGTTACGGATTTCTTGGAGGTTTTGAGGATACCCGCACCAGTCACAAGGGCGAGTGAGCCTAGGTCGCCATTTTGGAAATAATGTGTTCCCATAGCGTAACCCACTTTGGTAAAACGCAACACATAATAGTGGTTGGTCAGTGCCACATCAATTTCTCCTGCCCGTAAAGCCTCGAGCATTTGGACGTTGTTTGTGCCATAGGCTTTAGGCTCGAGTTGTTTCATTCCAGCCAACCACTGGCTTGTCACCGCATCGCCTTTGGTAGCTGCCATTGCCCCAACAAAATCTTGGAAACTGGCATAGGCTGGAGTCCAACCAACCCGTCCTTTCAGGGCGGTCATTTTTGGTAAATCCATGACTGAAGTTGGTAAATCAGCCGCTTTAATTTTGGCTGGGTTATAGGCAAGTACCCGAAAACGAATCGAAAGCGGAGTCCAAGTTTTACTTTCTGGGACGTAAAGATTGGGCTTATTAGTGATGGCACTCGAGAGCTTGACAAATTGATTGTTTTTACTTAGTAACCCAAGGCTACCAGAAGTATTTGCCCAAAAAATATCGGCTGGGGAACGTGCGCCTTCTTCTTGAACGGCTGCGAGTAACTGTGCATCTGTGCCGTAACGAACATTGACTTTTATCCCAGATTCGGCTTGGTAGGCTTGTACCAAAGGGTCAACCAAACCCTTACCGCGTCCAGTGTAAACCGTCAGTTCTTGGGTTTGCGAAGCGGCTGTGGCTGCCACAATCAGGGCTGTTCCAATCACCAAAAATGCTTTTTTCATGTTGTCCTCCTGAAGACTAATTAAATCCTATCGGTTTACTCGGAATTAAATAGAGGACTTTTATCACGGTTCAACCAAGCTGCTCTAAAAAACGTTACACTAAACGAATTCATGCCAAAAAACTTCTCAGGCATTTTCACTTGTTTTGCGATTGCTGCCGTATCCGCCGTTATCGCTGGCATCCCCAATGTTTTACCGGGCATACCGGGCATTAAAATCCTTGGTGTTCTTGGTTGGGCATTGGTGCTGGGCATTTTGGTACGCTCGAGTTTTATTCTGCCGGGCAGCTTAAAAGCAGGCATCACCTACAGCGCCAAAACCATTTTACGGCTCGGGATTGTGCTGCTTGGGGTGCGCCTGAATTTCTCGAGTTTAGCCAGCAGTGGACCAATTATTTTACTGCTCGACGGACTGATTGTGATTGTTGGCATCCTTGGGGTCAATCAAATGGGTAAACGTTTAGGGTTATCGAAGGGACTGCGCTTATCGCTCGCCTTTGGGACTGGCATTTGTGGTGCTTCGGCAGCAGTTGCGGCGGGCAGTATTGCCAGCGCCAAAGACGAAGAGGTCAGTTTAGCGGTAGGTACAGTCAGTTTACTCGGTACTTTTGGCGTACTAGGCTTTATTTTACTGCGTCAACCGCTCGGTTTAACCGACCTTCAGTACGGTATTTTAACCGGCAGCACCTTACAAGAAGTTGGACAAGTGATTGCCGCCGCCAGTGTCAATGCCAGCGCCTTAGACACCGCCACCCTTGCCAAATTAACCAGAGTAGCCTTGCTTGCACCCGCCTTGGTGATTGCCTCGAGTCTGCTGCGAATGCGCGAGGACAAAGCCACTATGCCCAGCGAACGCCCACCTGTACTGCCGCCGTTTTTGCTTGGGTTTTTAGCCGTAGGACTGGTTAATTCTTTTGGCTGGCTGCCCAAAGAAGTCTCGAGTACCGCTCAAACTTTATCTATTGCTTTTACTGCCATGGCAATGGCTGGAATTGGCTTAGGGGTGGACTTAAAAGCCATGCGGCGGGTTGGGGTTAAAGCCCTAGGGGTTGGCGCAATTGGTTTTTTGGTCTTGGTTATGGTCTCGAGTGCCGTGATTGGAATAGCAGGAATTTAGATGAGGGTCTGGGTGACTCGAGAAAAATTTGTAATTCCAAGACAAAGCGCTACAATAAAAACATGACACCCTCGACCCCATTAAAACCTAGTAAAAAACAAACCGCCTCTAAATTCCTACTCGAGTTTGCCGCCAGCATACCTAAAGACGTACCAGAATCCGAACTCGAGAAACTACCTAGCGACGGCGCAGTGAATCATGACCATTACCTGTATGGAGCGCCAAAAAAATAATGCGTTCCGTATTTTTAGATGCTGTGTATTTAATCGCCCTGATAAACCCAAACGACCAGTACCACTAAAAAGTTCTCGAGGCAACCCGCGCCACAAATGGGGCAGAGTTTACGGTCACAGATGCTGTACTGACCGAAGTGCTGAATTATTATGCAGAACGCGGTGAGCATCTTCGGCTTAAAGCCTTGGCACTGGCAAAAAACCTGATGAATCGAGATGATGTTCACTTTGTTTATCATGGGAAATACTTGTTTCACCTAGGACTCGAGCGATTCGAGGACAGACCAGACAAAGGATACAGCTTAACCGACTGCATCAGCATGATACTTATGGAAAGTAATGGAATAACAGAAGTGCTGACCAGCGACAAACATTTTAGACAAGCAGGTTTTACAACACTCATGTAAATCTCGAGCCAAAGCGCCATGCTGAAGGCTCAAGACGAAAGCGTTTT
>JANNEE010000243.1:0-1857 GCA_031388325.1 Deinococcales bacterium | reverse complement strand
AACCATGCCACCACCAATGTGCGTTACTTGATTAAACCGTATAGCGAAATGCAGCTTATTCGTTCGATTGGCGCAGTCACGGGCAGAGCCGTTTAAGACTAAGTATCTCACGCTTTCATTTTAGAATTTCCAGAAAAACGTCAATTCCGTCATTCCAGCGTGAGATACGTTGCCCTTACTCCTTTTAGTCGGAAATGTTTTAGGAAAAAGACTCTAAAACATTTCGGGGAGATATTTAACCACGGTCAATCTAATTTAAGGTATCCTTAGCCCCATGTCTCGAGTCTTGATGATTGGTGCTGGCGGTGTCGGCGGAGTGGTGGCAAAAAAATGCGCGCAAAACGATTCGGTCTTTACCGAGCTAATGATTGCTAGTCGCACCAAAGCCAAATGCGATAAAATTGCCAGCGAAATAAAAGAGTTTTTTCCGAACTCCAAAACCGTGGTTACTACGGCTCAAGTGGATGCCGACGATGTGGCGGCACTGGTCAAGTTAATTGGTGAGTACAAACCCAAAATGGTGATTAATGTCGCCCTGCCGTATCAAGACTTGCCGATTATGGATGCTTGTTTAGAAACAGGGGTGCATTACTTAGACACCGCCAATTATGAACCCAAAGACCTTGCCAAGTTCGAGTATAGCTGGCAATGGGCGTACAAAGAACGCTTTGAGAATGCTGGCTTAATGGCGCTTTTGGGTTCTGGTTTTGACCCCGGGGCAACCAATGTTTACAGTGCTTACCACGCCAAGCATCACTTTGACGAAATGCACTACATGGACATTGTGGACTGCAACAACGGCAGCCATGGCAAAGCCTTTGCCACGAATTTTAATCCAGAAATTAACATCCGAGAGATTACGGCAAATGGGCGTTACTGGGAAAATGGCGCATGGATAGAAACCAGACCGCTCGAGATTAGCCAAGATATTTATTATCCAAGAGTCCAAACCCGCAAGAGTTTTGTGCTGTACCACGAAGAACTCGAGAGTCTGGTCAAGCACTACCCAACACTTAAACGGGCGCGGTTCTGGATGACCTTTGGCGAGCAGTACATCAAGTACCTGTCTGTTCTCGAGACGGTCGGTATGACAGCCATAGAACCAATTCGGATTAAAGGGGTGGACATTGCACCCATCGAATTCTTAAAAGCGATTCTGCCCGCACCCGAAAGTCTAGCTGCCAATTACACCGGGCAGACCTGCATTGGGGTACAAATAAAAGGCATCAAAGACGGCAAACCAAAGACCCATTTTATTTATAATGTCTGTGACCATGCCGAGACCTTTAAGGAAGTTCAAGCCCAAGGCATTAGCTACACCACTGGCGTACCCGCGATGATAGGCGCAATGCTGATGCTCGAGGGTACGTGGATGAAACCGGGCGTGTGGAACATGGAACAATTTGACCCAGACCCATTTATGGCAGCCATGAATACGTGGGGTTTGCCGTGGCATGAACTGAGCGATATTGAACTGGTTAAGGATTGAACGTTTTTTGCGATACTTTATTCGAGATGGGATTTGTATTTTTAGCGTAACGCAAGCACAAGCCTCGAGAGTTGCCTGACTTAATGCTTAAACTTGAGAGTCTAAAACTGCTTTTATGCAAGGCGCGTCGGCTCGAGGGTGAAAGACTTAAAGATTCTACTCTGATTCTTCTACTTTTTTGGTTTTCACAAAGCGCTTGAATACACCACTTAAACCACTCGAGACTCGAGCTAATAATGTGGGTCTTGCTGGCTCAGCAATTATTTCTGGTGCGATAACAGTTTCCTCGAGTGGCTTGCCCGTGAGTCGGGCCTAGGTGCGGCGGTCTGCCATAACCCCCAGTTCATCGAGTGGCTCGAGCGCCGTGC
>JANNEE010000004.1:0-1706 GCA_031388325.1 Deinococcales bacterium | reverse complement strand
CAATCCGTGATATTCGAGCTTCGAGGGCTGCGCCAAGGCACATCAGGCAAGGCTCGAGGGATATAACCAAGGTGCAATCGGTTAAGTACGGGGTTTTTAGGGTTTGGGTCGCCATCCTTAGTGCCTCGAGTTCGGCGTGTTGAGTCATGTCACCCAATTCCCTTGACCGATTATGGGCTTTGGCAATTACCATGCCATGATGCAAAATGACTGCACCAACAGGCACTTCGCCTTGGGTTGCCGCGATTTGGGCTTGGGCAAGCGCTAAACGCATTGCCTCGAGTTCAGGGTCTTTGACAGGTGGCAAACTCGCATCGAGTAACGGCGGCTCGAGACCTACAAAAACAATGCGTTGCCCAACTGCCAGAACGGGAATACCATCACGCAATTCTCGAGAGATTTTACGGTCAATCAGGACTTGCGCCAGTTTTTTAGTCCCACCAGATAACCTTATAAAATCACCGTTTTCTCGGTGACGTAAAATCGCCTCTGGAAAGGTTTTTTGCGCCACTGCAAACGCGGATTCATTGTCAAAACCTCGTAGGGGCGACCCTTGTGGTCGCCCTGCCACGGCATTCGCATTTGGCATGGTCAGGGAGGGGACAAGCCCCTCCCCTACGGTTGATGGGTGGACATTGATATTGCCGTTCTGCACAAGACCCGTGTAATTATTTGGCAATGAAATTCTGGAAATTTTTGGGTTCTCGAGGGCAAGTCTTAGACTTTCAATATGTTGGTAATCAGTTGAGATGTCGTGCTGCTCGAGAATTTTACGAATAACGCGGCGTTGAATGGCGGTTTGCTCGAATCGTAAATCAGTCCATTCTGGTAGGTTTGAGAGTTGTTCTAAGAACACATCTTCGTCTCGTGCAGTTTGGGCGTACCGTGCGAGACGTTGCACAACATTGGGAAAGCGTTCAATCAGGCGCGGTAGAATCTCGAGCCTGACCCAGTTGCGAGTAAATTTGGGGTCTTGGTTACTCGGGTCTTCGCGCCAAGTCAAGCCATGCTCGAGTAGGTACACCTCGAGTTCATTTTTTGAAACCCCTAAGAGTGGTCGGAACACTCGCCCGTTGTGTGGTGGTATGCCTGTAGCTCTGGCTGTGCCGCGCAAAAGCTGCATCAAAACTGTTTCGGCATTGTCCTCGAGTGTGTGCGCCGTTAAAATTGTTTGGCAAGCATTTTTCTTAGCAATTCGAGTCAAAAATTCATAACGCACATTGCGGGCAGCTTCCTCGAGCGACCAACCGCGTTTTTGGGCAATACTCGAGACTGCAATGCACTCGGTAAAAAGTGGAATTCCGAGTTTCTGGCATTCATCGCGTACAAAATCTGCATCCAAACTCGAGTTTTCACGCAGGGTATGGTCAAGGTGAGCCACGTTAATCTCGAGCTTGGCAGCTTTTGCTAAATGCAGCAGCGCGATTGAATCCCGCCCGCCAGAAACCGCCAGTAAGTATGGGGCTTTGCCCTGCTCGAGTTGCGTTTGAAAGTGTGTAACCAGCATCAGACCCCCAGAAACCAATAAGGCAAATCCAAATACTGAACCGTAGGGGCGAGGCGGCGGATGTTCACCTACTTAGTCTAGCCTGTTAGAATACAGGACGTGAAAAGCGATACAATTAAACAAGGTCCGCAACAAGCCCCCGCTCGAGCCATGCTTCGTGCCATTGGTATTACCGATGCCGAATTTAAGATTCCGTGGG
>JANNEE010000772.1:0-3007 GCA_031388325.1 Deinococcales bacterium | reverse complement strand
GCCTTAAAAGCCAAGCATCATGGTGTCCTGCCCTTAAAAATAAAGTGGTTGCTCGAGGGCGAAGAAGAAATTGGTAGCCCGAGTTTAGAAGAATTTGTACGTGACCATGCTGTTGACCTCAAAGCCGATGGTTGTTGGTGGGAATTTGGTGCAATAGACCCAAGTGGCAGACCAATTTTAATTGGTGGGCTTAAAGGCATTATTTGTTTGGAGCTTCGGGCTAAAGTTGCTGATTCAGATTTGCACTCGAGTTATGGCGCGGTGGTGGATAATCCGCTTTGGAAACTTGCTAAGGCAGTCTCGAGTATGCGTGACGAAAACGGCAAGATTTTAATTGATGGTTTTTATGATTCGGTTCGCGCCCCTAGCCAAGCCGATTTAACGGCGGTGGCAAACGTACCCGATGATTCTCAAGTGCTTGCCAAAGCCTACGGTATCAAGGGCTTTTTAGAGAATGCCAAAGGTGCAAGATTCTTTGAACGCCTCTGTCTCGAACCAGTCCTCAATGTCAATGGTTTCCACGGTGGTTACGGCGATGCTGGCTCTAAAACCGTGTTACCCAAAGAAGGTTTTGTCAAACTCGACTTTCGGCTTGTGCCAGACCAAAGCCCAAAACAAATTCTTGAATTGGTCAAAGCCCATTTACAAAAAATTGGCTTAGCCGATGTTGAAGTGATTGAACTCGAGGCTTCCGGAATGCCCGCCAGAAGCGACTTAAGCCATCCGTTTATGCAGCTTGCGGTAAACACCGCCCGTGATGTCTACGGTCTCGAGCCAGTGGTGCAACCAAGCGCTGGTGGCAGTGGTCCAATGCACCCGTTTATTGAATATGTCGGTCTACCCGTGGTCTGTGCAGGGATTTCAAACCATAAGAGTTTTGTTCATGCGCCCAACGAAAACATTGTGAAAGCCCATTTTGAAAAGGGTTTTGAATTTGCCCTAGAATTCTTCGAGCGTGTCTCCAAGATGTGAACCACAAATCAATCAAAGCCTAACGAGGTGATTTCAAAATCACCATGTAGACTGTACAAATCAAAAGCACGAAAAGAGGATTCATGAAAAAATTATTGCTTGGTTTAGCCTTACTCTCCGCCCTAACTGCTTGCCCAACAGGTGGCTCATCTACGACTGGCAGTGCCAATTTAACCTTTACCAATGCTGCGGGTGGCTACAATGGCAGCAGCGCCACCCTCTCGAGCGGCACAACTTTAGCTGGCGTAATGATGATTGCAGACACTGGCAGTGGTGCGAATAAACGCTCTGTATCGGCTTTTTTGCCAACCAACAGCCGCGAAGCTGGTGTGACCTATGTAATTAACGACACCCCAAATTCTGGTGTGCTGTACAACGAGGGTGACCCAAGCACAGGAAAATTATGGACTGTCCTAAGTGGCAGCATTCGAGTAGTGACAAAAAGTGGCAAAACCCTAACTTTTGAATTGATCAATGTCGCATTAGGTAAAAAAGCCAATAACACTTCACCAGCAGTAGGCACAGTCACAATCAATGGAACGATGACGGGCGAATCTATTACGCCACTCTAAAAATAAGCAACCCTGTTTAGAATTCTAAACAGGGTTGCTCGAGTACAGATTTATTTTACAAACAGCATTTCGCGGTAACTTGGTAAGCTCCAGTGGGTTTCGGAAACCAAGCCCTCGAGTTGGTCAGCCGCCGCACGAACCTCGAGCATGGCTGGGAGGACATTATCGCGCAAGTGATAGGCTTTTTCGTGAACCGAATCGCCGCCCTCTTCGGCATTTTGTTTTTTGAGTTCCTCGAGTGCATCAGATAACTGGTCGGCGAGGCTCGAGACCGATTTAATCAGGCGCTCTGCCGCTTTTGACTCAAAGTTAATCACACTTAAATCAGCAAGGTAGGACAGTGCGGCTGGCAAGATTTGGGTTTGTGCCATGTGTGCCGTGGTTTCACCTTCGATATTGACAGTTTTGAAGTAAATGTCGTACATGATTTCTTGGCGCGATTCGACTTCTTTATGGCTCAGCACACCATAATCACCAAAGAGCTTGATGTTCTTAGCGCTGGTAAAAACTTCGATGGCATCTAGGGCGGTTGGCAAGTTCAGTAAGCCGCGTTTAGCCGCTTCTTTATGCCAAGCCTCAGAGTACCCGTCGCCATTAAAGACAATTCGTTTATTGGCAACATATGTTTCTTTGACAACCTCGAGAATCGCGGTCTCGAGCGTTGTTTTCTTCTTCAGTTTGGCTTCTAAGGAGACAATCAGGGCATCAATGCTTTCGGCGACAATCGTGTTCAGCACAGTAATTGGAAAAGAAATACTCTGGCTCGAGCCGACCGCACGGAATTCAAATTTATTACCTGTAAAGGCAAATGGACTGGTGCGGTTGCGGTCTCCTGCGTGACGTGGCAGTGGTGGTAAAACTGGTGTGCCGAGTTCTAAAGTACCAGCCTTTTTGCCGCTTCCACCTTTACCACTGGCAATACGGTCAAAAATATCGGTCAGTTGGTCGCCTAAGAAAATACTTAAAATGGCAGGTGGAGCTTCGTTTGCACCCAAGCGGTGGTCGTTGCTGGCACTGGCAACCGCTAAACGCAATACGTCTTGGTGGGCATTGACGGCGCGAATAACAGCCGCACAAAAAAACAAGAATTGCAAATTGTCTTGTGGGGTTTCGCCTGGCTCGAGCAGATTAGCACTGTCTGTTCCCATGCTCCAATTGCAATGCTTACCAGAGCCGTTAATTCCAGCAAATGGTTTTTCGTGCAGCAGCGCGGCTAAACCGTACTTTCGGGCGGTGTTGCGAATCGTTTGCATGGTGAGTTGCTGATGGTCGGCAGCAATGTTGCTGTTTTCATAAATTGGTGCAATTTCAAATTGCCCCGGGGCAACTTCGTTATGGCGGGTTTTTACGGGGATGCCAAGCGCATAAAGTTGGGCTTCAAAATCGGACATAAACGACAAAACACGATTTGGGATGCTGCCAAAGTAATGATCCTCGAGTTCCTGTCCACGTGGCGGTTTTGC
>JANNEE010000770.1:0-3310 GCA_031388325.1 Deinococcales bacterium | reverse complement strand
CGAGACCCGCAAAAAGCCAGTGCCGCCCGCGCCGAATTTACACCATTAGAAGATGAACTCGAGCGTTGGATACGAATGGCGGTTGCAGACAAAAAACTTAGTGTGCCAGACTCCAGTTTAGCCACCAAAGTCTTTAACGGTATGATTGAAGGAACACTGACCTATCCAGCTTTATCTGGTTGTGTAGACCCCGAAATGGTAGAGCCATTAAAACAAGAACTGATTGCCACGTTTTTAGCGCGTTACAGGACTTAGCGCTTTAACCATTTGGTCAGCATTCCACTGATTGCCCCAACCCGAGCTAAAATTTTTCTAGGATTTTGGGCTGGCTCGAGCGGTTCTAGGACTCGAGGAGTCGTGAGCGGAGATTTTTGCACCACGCCATTTTGTTCATCCAGACTTTTGATCGAAAATTCTTTGCGGCTTTTAATGTCCACCAAGCCAAGTTCATGCAGTACATGCTGGGCGGTTTGTGGACGGTCAGAAACACGTTCCTCGAGCATATAATCGAGGGTACTCGAGAATTTTTCACTGATTTCTGGGTTGATTCGTGTGACTGGCACAAGCCGTGCGCCTTTGCGTCGCTCTAAAGCGCTGGGCGGCGGTACTCCCGTGATGGCTTCGTAAAAGGTTGCCCCAAGACTGTAAATATCGGTATACGGTCCAAATTTGGCTTCTGAGGCATACTGCTCGAGTGGCGCATAAGCTGGGGTGATCACTCGATGTGAAATTCGTACACTATCCCGAGGGGCAAATTCGGCGGCACTGCCAAAATCTATTAAAACGGGTTCGCCAGCCACAATCATGATGTTGCTGGGTTTAATATCGCGGTGCAATAAGTCGCGCTCATGCAAATCAAACAAGCACTCGAGCAAAGGCACAAGTAAACGCTTGGCGCTTTTTTCGGATAATTTACCTTGGAGGATGCGTTGTTCTAAAGTTTCGCCCTCGAGCATTTCCATTGCCATATACGCCGTGCCGAGTTCTTCCCAAGTCTCGAGAACAGTCACGGCGGCAGGATGCCGAATCACACGAATGGTATCGGCTTCGATTTCAAAGCGGCTGGTTAGGGTGCGTAAACTTCTGACTTCTCCAGCATTAGGCAGTACATAACCAGTGCTGTTGTCGCGGGTCACTAAGCCATCGGGAAAAAGTTCTTTAATCGCCACGTACTCGCGCCGAGAATTATCAAAAGCTCGGTAAGTGATGCCAAAACCACCGCGTCCAATGACCGCTAAAATTTGGTACTGACCATTTTTTAGACTCTGACCAGCAGGCAATTCATCACTGATGGTACTTAGATTCTGAAATTGTAAAAACGATGTCCCACAAACATGGCAAACGGTTGCCTCGGCGGGATTATCGGCATAACAAATCGGACAATTCTGGCTCATGGATTGATGCGTCTCTCGAGATTGATTGTATGTTTTTATGACGGGCAGTAATGACCCAATAAAGAACGGGACTCGAGTCACAGCAGCATTGTTCTAAAGCTGTAATAATCCGACTAGGTTACTCGGAAATATGCTAATAGTTGAATCGCTCACCAAACGTTACCACCCAAGCCATCCGCCTGTGGTCAATAACCTTTCTTTTGATTTACAAGACAACAGCATCACGGCGATTCTTGGTCCAAGCGGCTGCGGCAAAACCACCACTTTGCGCTTAATTGCTGGGTTCGAGCGCCCAGACGCTGGTAAAATTATTCTAGGCAACACCGAATTGGTCTCGAGCAGCTTAGATATTCCGCCAGAAAAACGCGAAATTGGTTTTGTGTTCCAAGAATATGCACTGTTTCCGCATTTGACGGTTCTCGAGAACACGCTGTTTGGTCTTGGTAAACTGCCTAAAGCGCAACGTTTTGATCAAGCCCGTAGTGTACTGGCGTTGGTGGGCTTAAGCATCTTTGAGAAGCGCTATCCGCACCAGTTATCGGGCGGTCAGCAGCAACGTGTCGCATTGGCTCGGGCGCTTGCTCCGAATCCTAAATTGGTACTGCTCGATGAACCGTTTTCGAGCTTAGATGCTGGACTGCGCGAAACCACAAGGGGTGAGGTACGCGAAATTCTGCGTAAAGCCAATGCTACAGCCCTTTTAGTCACCCACGACCAAGAAGAGGCACTGACTTTTGCTGACCAACTGCTGGTGATGCGCGACGGTAACTTGGAGCAAGCTGGCGCACCCGAAAGTATTTATGCCACACCACGCACCGCTTTTGTGGCAAGTTTTTTGGGCAAAACTAATCTGCTTCCTGCTCGAGTCCTCAATAACATGGCACAGACCAGCCTAGGGTTGTTTCCGCTCGAGAATAAAGACGGCAACACGATGTTATCCATTCGCCCAGAAGACTTGCACTTCTCGAGTTCTGGCGTGAGCGGCGAAATTATCAGCCGAGACTTTAAGGGACACGACATAACTTTTACGGTTAAAACCCAACACGGTTTAATTCTCATTCAAACCCCAGCCCCAAACCCGCAACGGGTCGGCGATTTGGTTTGTATTGCCCTTCAAGGTCAAGCGATAGCGGTACGCGGAAGCGTTTAATCTTTTCGCCCTTTTACCCTTTAATCTTTTAACCCTTTTCCCTTAGAATCTCCCCATGCGAGTTTTTATATCCGATATTGGGCAACACGCCGAAAACACCGTCACGATTAAAGGCTGGTTGTCCGACAAAAGCGGCAAGGGCAAATTGCAATTCTTAAAATTGCGCGATGGCACAGGTTTTATTCAAGGCACAGTTTTTATTGGGGATGTGACCGAAGAAACGTTTGAACTGGCTAAACGCCTACCACAAGAATGCAGTCTCGAGGTCGTGGGAATAGTTAGGGCAGATGCTCGAGCGCCAAGCGGTTTTGAACTGGCGGTGCGCGATATTAAAGTCGTGGCATTACCGACTGAGGAATACCCGATAACCCCTAAAGAACATGGTACAGAATTTTTACTCGACAACCGCCATTTGCATTTGCGGCATCGTAAACCGTGGGCTGCTTTACGGGTGCGCGACACCATTAAACGCGCCATCAACGATTTTTTTCATGACCGTGGCTTTATTCAATTCGATAGCCCATTTTTTATGCCAACCGCCGTTGAAGGCACAAGCAATATATTCGAGATTAACTTATTTGACGAAGAAAAAGACTATTTAAGCAAGTCTGGACAGTTATATGCCGAAGCTGGGGCAATGGCACATGGCAAGGTCTACACTTTTGGACCGACCTTTCGCGCTGAAAAAAGTAAAACCCGCAGACATCTGCTCGAGTTTTGGATGATTGAACCCGAGGTTGCTTACAACGACTGGGAGGACAATATG
>JANNEE010000766.1:0-2042 GCA_031388325.1 Deinococcales bacterium | reverse complement strand
ACAAAACCGCCCAGAAAATCCGCGATGCGGCTGGTCTTGTGCCAGAGAATCGTTTACTGGTCGAAACCGACGCGCCGTATCTTGCACCGATTCCATTTCGGGGCAAACCCAACCGCCCTGAGTATGTGCGTCACACCCTCGAGACCTTAGCGGTTGTACGCCACCTCGAGTTTACAGAAATTGAACACATCACCAGTGCCAATGCTCGAGATGTTTATGGGCTTCTTTAAGCTAAACTTTGGTCTCTACAAATACAGGAGCGAACATCAGGTTCGCTCCTGTAACATAAATCGGGAATTACATATTTTTAATTAAGGCTGTGGCAAATTCGGAGCATTTAAGCAGGGTTGCGCCTTCCATTAAACGGTGAAAGTCATAGGTCACAGTTTTTTGGTCAATGGTTTTCTTTAGACCCGAGACGATTAAATCAGCCGCTTCGGTCCAACCAAAGAATCTAAGCATCATTTCGCCCGATAAAATCACACTCGATGGGTTGACCTTATCTTGCCCAGCGTACTTCGGGGCTGTGCCGTGGGTGGCTTCAAAGACCGCGTGACCTGTTTGGTAATTGATATTTGCACCCGGGGCAATACCAATGCCGCCAACTTGGGCAGCCAAGGCATCGGATAAGTAATCGCCATTTAAGTTCAGGGTTGCGACCACATCGTACTCGGCGGGGCGAAGCAGGATTTGTTGTAAGAAGGCATCGGCAATTGAATCCTTGACGAGGATTTTACCAGATTTTAGGGCAGCATCTTGTTCGGCATTGGCGGCGGGTTCGCCACTCGCCGCCTTGGTGCGTTCCCATTGCGCCCACGTGTAGAAATGCTCGCCAAATTCACGTTCGGCAAGTTCATACCCCCAGTTCTTAAACGAACCTTCGGTAAATTTCATGATATTGCCTTTGTGAACCAAGGTCACGTTCCTGCGGTTATTGGCAATCGTGTACTCGAGAGCAGCCCGAACAAGACGCTCTGTGCCTTCTTTAGACACGGGTTTAATCCCTAAGCTCGAGGAGTCTGGGAAACGAATGTTTTTGACATTCATTTCATTTTGCAAAAAAGTTAAGAGTTTTTTAACTTCAGGCGTTCCAGCTTGGAATTCGATACCAGCGTAAATATCTTCGGTATTTTCCCTAAAAATCACCATGTCTACCAGTTCTGGTTGTTTGACTGGGCTTGGCACACCATCAAAATACTGCACAGGACGAAGGCAAGCGTATAAATCGAGAATTTGACGCAGGGCGACGTTAATACTGCGAATACCACCACCGACTGGAGTGGTCAGTGGTCCTTTAATCCCGACCAAATACTCACGGATGGCATCGTTGGTTTCTTCGGGCAACCAAACAACTTCTTCATAAACCTCGTTGGCTTTGTCGCCAGCGTAGACTTCCATCCAAGCGATTTTTTTAGAACCACCATAAGCCTTTTCTACGGCGGCATCTAAGACCCGCACCGAAGCTGCCCAAATATCTGCGCCTGTACCATCACCTTCAATAAAAGGCACAATCGGATTATTAGGAACGCTCAGAACCCCGTCCTGCATTGTAATTTTTTCGCCTGCTGGAACAACTATTTTTTTAAATGCCATAAATTCTCCTTTTGTAAGCGCTCCAGAATACCACCCCGCAGCAAAGCAAACTCGAGACTGGAAAAGTAACAATACCCTACGCCAATTTGCCACTAGCTGCTTTTGCCTTACTCGAGGTAAAATAAAAAGCATATTGAAACAGTTTACAGGTGGTCAAACTTCGGAAATCGCAGAAAATCAGGGCGTGGTCAGTATTCGCTTGCAAAATCCGTCAGAAGCGCTGGCTTTATTTGGCGAGAACGACAAGCACTTAAAACGAATGCGTGAAAAACTCGAGGCGAGAATTCTGGCTCGAGGCGATAGTATTCGCCTTGAAGGGGATAAAAAGGCAGTTGAAACCGCCGAGAATTTATTGCGCGATCTACTTTCGTTATACCGACAAGGTGGAGACTTAGGCATGGATGACATCGAACGTGGCTTAGAACTGGCAAACGGCGGCGAACGTATTC
>JANNEE010000761.1:0-2531 GCA_031388325.1 Deinococcales bacterium | reverse complement strand
CGAGGATTGGGTATTGGCTTTACCGAAGCCAGCATTGATACCCGTGAAGGCGTAAAAGTAGCTGATGTTGCTTGGGGCAGTCATGAATTTCTGGCTCGAGTTGGAATGAATACACCGTTTGCGAGCGCTCCAGAGCTTTGTGTTGAGATAATCAGCCCAAGCAACAGCAAAGAAGAAATTGCTCAGAAAGTACGGCTTTATCTCGAGCAGGGCGCAGTAGAAGTTTGGTTGTGCGATTTGAACGGTAAAATAGAAATGCAGAGCGCAGATGGAAAACTCGAGACAAGTACAATAGCACCGAATTTTCCAAAGCAACTCGAGAAGATTTAAGCTTGAGAAAACGCACATAAGTTATGAAAGTCAATTGGAGTAGTAATTAGTATGCAAAATGTATTTTCATCAACCTTTCTCAGTCAAGCGTTCAAATCATTTGAAGGTATTCCAAATAGCAGAATCACAGACGTATTTCGTAGGGTTGCAAGGAATTCCGAGCCTTGTATCGAGCTTCCCTATCCAGAAGAACAAACTCTATTCAAAGACCGAAATTTCCTTGAAAATCTGTCTGCATTTTCTAACGAAGATAAATTTCAAATTTTGGATGAACTAAGTCAAATAGGCAATGTTGGAAACATAAACCCACAACGCGAGAATTTTCGCAAAATATTATTGTCTGAATATGGGTTTCTTCAAGCGGAATCCCGCTCAAAAGCATTTAGTGACGTTTTCATAGAAACTACCCATTTCCTAGAAAAATACCCCAAAGCTAAAAAGAAATATTTGAGTTGCATTGATCAGTTTGAGCGCAATTCGGATGCAATACATCTTTTAGATGATTTAAGAAAGTCAGTAGAGTTTTTAATGAAAGAAATTCTAAAAAGTAGAAAAAGTTGGAATGGTCTTGTTGAAGACCTTGGGAAAAAAAATGCTACATCTGGAATTTCTGTTCGCTTTAGAAATATGTTTTTTACTTTACTAAAACATTTTGAGGAATTTCAGAATGAAGAAGTAAAGCATAACGAGTTAGCAAACACAGATGCAGAATCTATTGAATTTATGTTTGAAATTACATCCGCGTTTTTACGTTTTCTGTCAAAGCACTATTCATAAAGGAGTAAACCATGAACATCCCATCCGACCTGCAATACCTTAAATCCCACGAGTACGTCCGTTTAGACGGCGACATTGCCACCATTGGCATTACCGACTTTGCCCAAGACCAACTCGGCGATGTTGTCTACGTCGAACTACCCGAAGTTGGGCGTATCGTCTCGAGTAACGAAGCTGTGGCTGTGGTCGAAAGCGTCAAGACTGCTTCGGACATTTACAGCCCTGTCTCTGGTGAAGTGATTGAAATTAACTCGAGCCTGACCGATGAACCAGAGAACATCAACGCCGAACCTTACGGCAATGGATTCCTCTTCAAAGTCCGAGTCACTGACACCTCGAGCCACTTGCTAGACGCTGCTGCCTACCGCGAAGTTGCCGAAGCTGAGGCGTAAGGCAAGACTGGCAGGCACAAGACCTGCCCCTACAAAAACCGTTTTTTGTAGGGGCGACCCCTCTTGACCATAAACACGCACCTCACGGGCATGGTCGCTCGTGGTCGCCCTGCTCCAAAGGAAATCCATGAAATACACCCCTCATACCCCCGAAGACATTTCGCATATCCTAAAGACCATTGGTGTCCCGAGCGTGGATGCACTTTTTGATGATTTGCCACTCGAGATTCGTAATCCTAAAATTGATATTCCAAGCGGCTTAGATGAACACGGCATTCTCGAGCATATGAAGGGCTTGGCTGCCAAAAACACCAGTCTCGAGGCAGTGCCATCTTTTCTGGGTGGTGGAATGCGCCATCATTTCCAGCCTAGTGCCGTTAATGCACTAACCTTCCAGAGTTCGTTTGTAACCGCCTACACCCCATACCAGCCCGAGGTTTCCCAAGGCGAATTACAAGCCATGTTCGAGTATCAGAGCATGATTGCGGCTTTAACAGGTCTCGATATTTCTAACTCGAGTTTATACGATGGTGCGACGGCTGTGGCAGAAGCGGCACTGCTGGCGATGCGCCAAACCAACCGCAGTACAGTTTTGGTCTCGAGAGGCGTTCACCCAGAGTACCGCGAGACTCTGGCTACGTTTCTCGAGTGTGTGGATGCCAAATTGGTCAATCTTGAACTCGAGGGAACAACCACGATTTCGCAGACTGTTGAGCCAGACATTGCGGCTGTGATTGTCCAGAATCCAAATTTTCTTGGTTCGCTCGAGGATATGAAAGCGCTGGCGGCTCGGGCGCATGAGGCTGGGGCATTGTTTATCGCCGTGGTTGACCCGCTTAGCTTGGCAGTGGTGCAAGCCCCATCTGAATACGGCGCAGATATTGCCGTGGGTGATGGTCAAGTAATTGGCAACGCCGCAAATTTTGGCGGTCCCGCATATGGTTTTATTGCCGTCAAAGATGCCCTGATGCGTCAGTTGCCCGGGCGGATTGTCGGGGCAACCAAGGATGTGGATGGTAAACGCGGTTTTGT
>JANNEE010000726.1:0-1520 GCA_031388325.1 Deinococcales bacterium | reverse complement strand
AAAGACAGGAGCGTTGAACCGAGCGCCGCGATTAAAGAATTGGTCAGGGCTGGGGCGTACTTTGCTAGGGCTGTCGAAAAATTATCCAATACGGGCTGAAAAATAATGATTGGCGGGGTCGCAAAAGCCTCATTTTCGGTTTTGAAACCACTGCTGATCATCCAGGCTATCGGAAAGAAAAATGCCAAAGCAATTAGCCACGCCAACCCTGCCAGTGCAATGTTTTTGGCAGTACGCCATGTATAACTAGGTTTTTTAGCTGCAATCATGATTTAACCTCCGAGCGATTGACCAGACGCAAGAATAAAGCCGTGATGATATTGGCGATAATCACGGCGATGACCCCAGCCGCCGATGCCATGCCGATACTGTACTCACCAAAGGCTTTCTGGAAAATAAAATACGGTAAATTGGTGGTCGCCAGCCCGGGTCCGCCACTGGTGGCAATATAAATTTCACCATAAATTTGTAAAATAAAAATCGCCTCGAGCAGCACCACGACTTCAAATGCCCTTGTCCAGTGCGGCAGAACAATATACCAAAATTCTTGCAATTGACTTGCGCCATCCAAACGCGCCGCCTCGAGTTGATCGGTTGGTAAAGACTGCAAACTGGTCAGTAAAATAAGCAAAGCAAACGGAGTCCATTCCCACGTGACCATCATGATAATCGAAAGCATTGGGTAACGTTCTAACCAGTCAACCGCTTCAAACCCCAAAGCCCTTGAAGCCATGCCAAACAAACCAAAAACAGGGTTAAGCAGCGAATTTTTCCAGATTAAAGCGGTAATCACCGGCATGATAAAAAAAGGACCAATCAGCAGGGTTCTGGCTACATTACGCCCAAAAAAAGGACGATTGAACAGCAATGCCAAGGCTGCCCCAAAAATCACGGTCAAGAAAATCACGCTTAGCACCAGCACCAAGGTATTAATTAAAATCGGAATAGATAACGGGTCGGTGAACAAGGTTAGGTAATTCTCGAGTCCAATAAAGGGGCGCTTAAACGGATCTACTAAGCTATAGCGAAATAAACTGTAGTAAATCGTCATAATAAACGGCACTTGAGTCGTGATAATCAAGTACCCTAAAGCGGGCGCAAGCAGCCATAGTGCGGGTAATCTTGAAGTACGCCCACGGTTCGTATTCTTTTTTAATGAGCGTTCTTGTAATGTCATCATGAACCTCTGATTAGGATATTGCACAAATTTGGATTTCTGTTTTTGTAGGCTCTAATTTGTGAGCAGATGGTGTTGCCACCTGCTCACAATAAATGAGGCTCGAGTGGAGGTGGCTCGAGCCAGAGGGTTTGCCGTCGTCACCAGCGATCCGCGAGACATCCGGAAGATTGACTCCGGCATCCGGATCGTCGTCGTGTGACCATTTCGGTCGGCCTGCGGCTCAGCCGTCGGGCATCAGCGAGAAGGCCTTCGCGTAGTGCTTCGACCACCAGGCTGGCCATGTGCGCTCGAACTGCTCGTCGATCGATGTGACCTTGGCAAGCGCCTCAGGGTCGGGACT
>JANNEE010000224.1:0-2390 GCA_031388325.1 Deinococcales bacterium | reverse complement strand
GTGGGTTCTGCACTGCCGCGACCTATGTCCGTCCCGATAAAAGTATTCATAATCTCGAGATGAACAGTGTCAAGAAAAAACTTAAAGACAAAGCCTTTGCCAAAGGTGTGAACCGCCAAGACATTGCCCTTGGATTACAAGAATTACAAGGCATCCTGCCCGAACTTACGTTAGAAACGCACATCGAAAACGTAATCGCTGGGCTTCGCACATCTGCCGAAGCGCTAGGACTGGCTGGGACTTAAATCGGTTGGGGTTGGCTCGAGTTCGATAACTTCACTGATTGCTTGGATTTCCGATACCGCATTCTCGAGTTGAACTGGTTCTATAACTTCCGTCACGGCAACCATTTCCTTGGTTTGCATAACATGAACAAGCTGTGCCGTTTCTACGACATGAACTTCTGGTTCTGCCCTATTCTCAAGTGCAACTGGTTCTGTCACGTTCTCGAGTTGACGAATTCGCCCTCGAGCCAATTCAAGTTCGCTATTGGCGGCGGTTTCGAGTTGAGTCACACGGGCTTTATAGGCACTCAGTTCGGTTTCTAAACCATCGAGTTTGGCTTGGGTTTCATTCGAGACTCCTCTGGCTTCAAGTTCGTCTATCCGTGCCTTTAAGCCCTCAAATTGCTGCATTCCCGCCCGAACTCGAGATACTTCCGCCACGCTTTCCTGAAGACTGGCTTTGAGTTTTGCTTGGGCAGCTTCGGCATCTGAGGCTTTCAGCACAGCCGCATTGACTTCTTTAAGCATATTGGCTTTCTCGAGTTCGATACTACTGACCTTAGCTTCGAGTTCATCAGTTTGAGTTGCTTTGGCTTGGATGTTTTCAAACCCAGCAGTTTTTGCTTTCAGGGCTGACAATTCAGTTTGTACTGTTTCCAATTTACTTTGTAACCCGTCAAATTCAGAGGCTTTTTGTTTCAAACCCGATAATTCTATTTCTGCTGCCTCGAGTTTGGCTTTGACATTATCAAAACCCTGCATTTGCAAACGCAAATCGGCATTGGCACGTTCAAACCCCTCGAGTTTAGGCAAGCGTTGCTTGAGTTCGCCATTGGCAGTCTCGAGTTGCGTGACCAAAGCTATTTTTTCACTCAGTTGCGCTTTAGTGCGTTCAGCATCTTGCTTAGCACTGGAAAGTTGTTGTTTCACTTCACGCAATTCAGCCGTGTGCAAAGTCTTTTGAGGACGATTCAAATACGATTGTAAACCCCAAACCAAAACACCGAAAATCAAACCACCGAGTAAAAACGAAATTGCATCAAAAACCATGTAAGCCCCCACGAGAAATAAATTGTTAAAACCGAATTGCTTTAGAGGCTAGATTATGGCATAGAAACGACAAGACCACAAAATGAGTCTATCTCGAGTATCTACGATTGCGCTGTCTCGAGTAACCCAGAAATTTCTTCCCAGCGCTGCATGGCAGTCAGCAACTCCGAGTCTATTTCGGCGTTTCGTTTACCCAAGGCTGCAAAATCCGAATTTGGCTTAGGTGTGCCAAGTTCGGTTTGCACTGCCAATTGCTCGGTCTCGAGTTGCGTAATTTGGGCTTCTAAGGTTTTGATTTCTTGGCGGAGTTTCCACGGATTAACCGCTTTTTTCTCGCGCTGCACAGGAACAACCACCTTCTCGAGAATTGGCTCTGGCATGGTGGCTTGTTTGTGCTTTTCAATCGCGTAATCGTACTTGCCCGGATAAGTGTAGAGTTGCCCATCTTCGACAATCCAGATGGTATTGGCAACATTTTCAATAAAGCGTCTATCGTGCGAAACCATCACCAGTGTGCCTGAAAATTGGAGCATAGCAGTTTCTAATTTCTCGAGCATTTCCATATCTAAATGGTTGGTCGGTTCGTCAAGCACCAAAAAATTGCATTCTTGAAGTGATAATTTTAAGAGCGCCATGCGAGCGCGTTCACCGCCTGATAACATTGAAATTTTCTTATCTTTGCTCGAGAACGGAAAAAGATACGCCCCAAGTAAATCAAAAACCTCTTGGTCTTTTTCAAAAAATGGTTTTATCTCCAAGAATAAGGTGCTGTTGGGGTCTATGCCGCGTAGTTGCTGGTCGTAATAGCCAAGTTTAACCCTCGAGCCGAGGCGCACTGAACTGCGCGGGTCATCCGATGGTTCAAGCCCAAGCATGGTTTTTAAGAGCGTCGATTTCCCCGCACCATTGCGACCAATAATAGCAATTCGTTCACCTTTACGAATCGTGGCTTCGACCCCACTAAACAGCGTCCTCGAGCCAAAACGCCTTGTGATATAACCGCCTTGGAAAATGATTTCACCCGTTTCAGAACTGTTAAAGCCAACTGTGGCTGCGCCTTGCTCACTGGCTTGTTCATCCAGCACCGTATCGGCAAATCGCTCGGCTCGTTTTGCC
>JANNEE010000223.1:0-2756 GCA_031388325.1 Deinococcales bacterium | reverse complement strand
TAAAGGTTGGCGCGGGGGTCTGAGCAATCTCGAGCAGCAATTTGGTGAGTGATTCAGTGGACGACATGAGAGGGTAGTCTACCCTATAACTTAACGCGCTAAACGCAACACCCCATCCAAACTTTCAAATAACTGATTTCCAAAGCGTTGATCCTTACTTAACTTCCAAGTATTCCCAACTTTGACCAAAGAAATTTTAGCGTCCTCGGTCATTCGAGCCACATTTGGGGTAGACATGGCTTTTTTGAACAACGCCAAAATTTCTTTTTGCATTTCTTGTTCTAATTTCTCACGGTTTTGACTGTTTGCACCGAGCATCAGTTTTTTAAGCATGGCTTTGAATTCTTGATCCAAGTTCTTCATCGCGGCTTGAACATTCACAAAACTGAGTTTGATATTGACCACAGCCTCATTTCCCTTGACTTCGCTCGAGCCAAGTGTCGTCTGTAACTGCCCAAACATGGCTTTAATCATTTCTTTGGCTTCGGGTTTCATACTCTTTAACTGGGTTAAATTAGAATCACCCTCCATATAGGTTTCAATTTTTTCAAAATCAGCATTCTTCAAGGTATTAAAAAACCCATTGACAGCATCTTCAGGACGGCTTCCACCACCACAAGCCACCAGCGTAAATACAAACAACACCAATAAAACAACCTTTTTCATATGCACCTCCAAAAACACTGTACACCTTGGGGTGTGATGTCAGCGTTATGTGAAAAAACTTAAAAAGGCTAGGTCACTGTCTATGCCAAATCAAGCGCTAACGTGTTAATTTTAATCATGCGTTACTTAACGGCAGGCGAATCGCACGGACCAAGTTTAACCACCATTCTCGAGGGTTTTCCTTCGCAAGTGCCATTAATTATAGAAGATGTCAACCCGTGGCTCGAGAAACGCCAACAAGGGTACGGGCGTGGCAGACGAATGCAAATCGAAAAAGATGCGGTGCAGTTCCTAAGCGGTGTTCGGGCTGGACGCACCACAGGCGCACCAATAACCTTAAGCATCACCAACAAAGACCACCAGAATTGGCTCGAGATTATGGACGTAAACGCAGGCAACGAACCACGCAAAAAAGCCTTAACCGCCGCCCGTCCGGGTCATGCCGATTTGGTCGGCGGCATCAAATACCGTCATAAAGATTTACGAGATGTGCTGGAACGCGCTTCGGCAAGAGAAACCGCTTCAAGGGTTGCAGTTGGTGCGATTGCCCTGAAATTCTTGTCTGAACTTGGTGTGCAAGGCGCAAATTACGTTGACCGCTTGGCTGGAATCGCCTCGAGTGTACCATTTGACTGGGAAAAACTCGGCGACATCGAAGCCTCGGCTGTGCGCTGCCTAGACCCGAACGCTGCCGAACAAATGATTGCCCGAATAGACCAAGCCAAAACTGATGGCGACACTTTGGGCGGAATTCTCGAGGTGCGTTTTAGAAACCTTGTCCCCGGACTGGGCAGTTACACCCACTGGGACAGAAAACTTGATGGACGAATCAGCCACGCAATTATGGCAACCCAAGCGGTTAAAGGCGTGGAAATCGGACGGGCATTTGCCAATGCCGACCTGCCCGGTTCATCGGTTCACGATGCCGTGTATTACCGTGATGCAGTCCCCACCCAAGGGCATTACCAACGCGATACTAACGGGGCGGGTGGACTCGAGGCTGGCATGACCAACGGCGAAGACTTGATAATTCGGGTTGCCCTAAAGCCAATTGCGACCCTGATGAAGCCCTTACCTACTGTGGATGTGGTCACGCACCAAGCAGCCGATGCTGCCCGTGAACGCTCAGACACCACGGCTGTCCCTGCGGCTGGCGTGATTTTCCAATGTGTGATTGCGACGGTGCTAACCGAAGCATACTTAGAAAAATTTGGAGCAGATACACTGCCTGAAATTCAAGAACGCATTCTCGAGTATCAGAGATTTGTGGAACAGTATTAGCTGTAATATGGGAAGGGTTAATGAAAATTCAAAAGAGCGAAAGGTACTATTTATGAGTGATTCTACAAAAAGCAAAATGAATGAAGATACGTTTAAGCAAAAAGCATCAAAAATGACTGACAAGGATGCGAGAAAAGTCGTAGAAAACGCTGAAAATATCATCAGTAAAGTTCTAAATAGCGAAGTGTTGAAGCAGTTTTCACATGACGTGCAAACGCTCATAGAGTTATTAAAAGACTTTATCGCGAAGAAATATACGGATGTTCCTTGGATGACTGTAGCTGCAATTATTTTTGCTTTACTTTATATTCTTAGCCCTATTGATATAATTCCAGATGTGATTCCTGTAATTGGATTGAGTGATGACTTGTTTGTGCTTAGTATTTGTTTAGGACTCATAAAAGCAGATTTAGCAGCATACCGAGTTTGGCGTTCAGCGTCAGACCAGCAATCTGCATAAAGTTAAAATGTTTTTCCGTCCGCAAGTCAAGCAGGATTTTAAGCAATATGCTTGTTAAAAACCCCGCCATTTCTGACGGGGTGTAGCTTCTCGAGGTTTAAATGATTACTTGAGGATGCTCACGATAACGGCGATTAAACCGCTAATCAGTGTCACAATGGCTGCCCAAAATTGTGCGTCTCGAGTTGCAGTTTTACGTGCTTGGCGGTGACGCTTAGCTGAAACTTGCGGTTTGAGCCGTTTTCTGATACGCTTCTTGTGTCTTATGGCAATCACCTCCTTTAACGGAGGAAAATTACCCGCGTCCTCTTCTACAGGGCGCGGGTTTCTCCGTTTTACGGGTTTGCCC
>JANNEE010000704.1:0-4402 GCA_031388325.1 Deinococcales bacterium | reverse complement strand
GTCCGCAAGGCAAGAGGTGAGTTATGGCAGAGCAGAATAAAGACAACCACGACGACAACCATACCCACGAAATTGCTGGTATTCAAGTTGGCGAGAAAAACGTACCAACCTCAGTAATTGCTGTGATTATTTTCATTGTCTTTTTCGCCTTGATTTCTTGGATTGCACCACAGGGGTTTTGATGAAAAAAATCATAACACTCTTTCTAATCTCGAGCTTAGCCGCTTGTAGCGTACCGAGTAACGCCAATAATCCAGCCAAAGAAGCCGCCAAAAAAGGGGTTTTGTACATTCGTGAAGGCGAAAAACCACTTGAATTAAAGGTCGAAGAAGGCGCGTATGACTGGAAGTACCCGAAGTACCCCGAAGATTACAAAGTTGATTTGAGTAACCGTGACCAAAACAACCAAACTTATATGTCTGGACGGGAAATTACCTACCGAGCCAAACCCGATGGTCAACATAAAATGGATACAGCCTTGGCAGAATTTGGTTCATACGCAGGTCCTTGGCTCGAGGGCGAAGAAGCCTTGCTGTTGCCAGTAGCCAACCCCAATGTGGTTTTGGGTGATGCTTTAATTAAGAGTTTGGGAGCAGAAATCAAGCCCGAAATGCTGCCGAGGCTCGAGGAAACCCCTTTTCAGGCATACTTAAAATTGCGTGAGCTTGGTAAGGACACAGAAGGTCGTCACCGCACTGTAACAATCGAATTAACTGGTGTGACCAACCCTTCGAGTGGAAAGCCCGAAAATGCCGAGTACGATGTCCAACTTGATAAAGAAGCCTTGTGGAGCATTGCTTACGCTTTGTACCGCAAAATTCAACCAGACTTTAAGACCAGAATTCCAACTCGAGAAGACCCGAAAAAGCTGCTCGATGGCGCATTGATTTACGGCAATTGCAACATGTGTCACGGCTCGGATGGTTGGGGTTTAGGCAAGAGTGGTCATAAGTTGCAACCACACCCAGCCAATTTTCATGAACCAAGGCGTTTGTTTAATCGTTCTGATGCCAAACTGCGTGAAGTCTTAAAGCACGGAATTTACGGAAGTGCCATGCCACCGTGGGGCGATATACTCTCTGAAAATGAAATCAATCATGTGGTGGCATATATTCGTTCTTTTTCGTACAGTCTCGAGCCACCAGTTTTGAATGTCAAACCACGTTTTAAGGGAGGTCAGCCATGAACCTGACACTCAAGGGAGGTCAGCCATGATTGACCGCAGAAGTATCGTTAAAGGCATCACCATTTTGCCGCTTTTGGCTGTGGCTGGTGGGATTGGAACTGCCCTTTTATCGTTTCTCAAGCCGACTTGGAAACCTTTGGCTTTGCCTGTCACCGAAAAACCCTTAAATGAGGACAAAGTTGTTGGCACACTCGAGGAATTTGCCAAGGATTACGACTTTAAGGCGTTTATTTTTACCCAAATTACCGTCGAATACACGGCTCGAGGACGGGCGGCTACCGATGTGCTTGGTTATGCGGTTCGAGTTCCAAATAACAGTTTAGCCGCTGCCGATGTGGGTATTGGACCGGCGGGCTTACGCCGAGGCTACGGCGAAACTGATTACAATGGTCAAAAGTACAGCATTGTGGTCGTCTCGAGAATTTGCGCTCATTTGGGTTGTATTTTTGAGTACCATCAACCTGCCGAAGTTTGTTCTGGCTTTAATTACTGCGGTGGCTCTACCCCAATGTTTTCTTGTCCGTGCCATTTATCGGTCTATGACCCTGCCCAACAACAAGATGTGGCTGGGGTTGGTAAATTGCCCGGTAAGGTTGTCTCTGGTCCTGCGCCTCGCACCCCATTTCCTTTTGATTTTGAAATAAAGGGCAATGAAATCATCGTCAAGAGCTACGGTTAAGGAGGAATACTTATGGCAGCCCCAGCAGTTCCCGCAAAAAAAGCCGTTCCGAATATTGGGCAAAAAGTCGCCCAATGGTGGACAAAAAGTGCGCGTAATTTGGATTTATTTGACGAAAACCAAACCGATAAAGTTTTAACCGACCCGTGGTACATGCTTGGTGGAATGGCGTTGTTGTTTTGGTACATCACCATTGTAACAGGCACTGTTTTAATGTTTTTTTATGTGCCGGACACCTACCAGGCATGGCGCAGTGTGCGTGGGATTTTTGAAGGCGAACAAGGTTTTATTGTTGCCCTGATTCGCAATATGCACAAATACGGCGCAGATGCACTGATTATTGCCCTGACAATGCGAATTTACCGCATGTACTTTAGGGGTGAATTTAAGAATTACAATCAGCTTTCTTATATGCTGACGATTATTGGCTTACTTTTAGCCATGTTTAGTGGTTTGACTGGTTACTTACTGATTTGGAATCAACGCGCCCTGTGGGCAACCAAGGTTTTTGCGACCTTTCCAACGTTTGTAGATGATTTCCACAATATCCCGACCATCAAAGTCTTCTTAGCGCCGCTTGCTTATGTTCTCGAGCATACCCTCTCGAGTCTTAAAATTGGGGCATTGACGGCTAATTTTATGTTGGCTGGTCAAAGTATTGGTCCGGCGACTTTAACCCGTTTTTACAGCGCCCATTTTATGCTTTCGATGCTGGCAATTTTGGCTATCGAAGCCTATTTTGCCCGTAAAGGACGCGGTGGTAAAATTGGTGAAGCGGCAGCCGGTGGTGGGGCTGGGCGTTTTAAGCGAATTAACTTACCGTGGTTTGCAGTTGTCTTTTGTTTTGTGATTCTGGTGGTGGTTTCGATTTGGGTTCCAGTGGATACGGGTAGCCCCGCCAACTACAGCGTCACCCCGAATCCGATTTTGTCTGACTGGTACTTTTTGGGCTTATACCAAATGATGAAATGGTGGCAACCAGCCGTGGCAACTTTGCAGACTGTTTTGCTTCCCTTGGTGGCTTTTATTGTCGTCTTTTTGGATTATAGCCCCGAACGCAACCCTTGGAAACGCCCATTCTGGACGATGGTCGGAATTTACGGACTGGTCTCATGGTTGGCGTTTAGCATCCTGATTATTCTAAATATTGCCGATATTAAACGCGACCCACCTTATGTTTACTTGGTCAGCATGATTATGCTTGGGGCTGGCGCAATTTGGCACTGGGTCTTCATGGCAGGCGAACGCAAAAAGCGCTTAAAATTCGAGGCGGAAAAAGCCGCTAAAGCTGCCCTAGCCGCCCCACAAGCGGCTGATTAAGCCAAAGGAAAGTAATCATGAAAGGAAGCACTTGGCTATTTACCCTCGCCTCATTTGTTGGTGGCATCCTTGTCTTTTCAAGTGGCTACAATCAAGTGGTGCGCTACCTCGAGCAGCCGACTTGGGCGGGCTTAGCGATGATTGCTTTTTGGTTGACTTTGCTGCTATTTTTTGTGGTCACACTGGGGTTTATTATGTATGCTGTAGACCGCAAAGTGGGCAATGTACGTGTCAAAATCGCGTTATTTGAACGTTTACTCGGTTATTCTAAAGAGGCTATTTTACCAGAATCTCGAGAAAAAAATAAGGAGAATTCATGAAGACAATCATCGCCATACTGCTGGTTTTAGGGGCGCTCGGACTTGCGCCTTTGACCATTGGGGCGTTCGCTCACGCCAATCCGGATTTTGGAACAGTTGATAAAACCTTATCTTCCGAAAATCCATACATTGTTCGTGACGATGGAGCGCCAAAAATTCCAGAGCTTGCGATTAGTTTGGTTAAAATTATTCGAGATACCGAAGGGGCGATTTCGGGAGCATTGTTGCCAAACCTAAAATCTTTCCCATTTGAACGTGGCTTTGCGTATATGGGCTTAACGGTATTGCTAACCGCGATTGCTTCGGCGCTCCTTGCCGATACGCGCAGTCAAACCCTCGTTAAACCCGGTAAGAGGAGGCTCGCATAATGGCAGGTTACAACGCAGACCAAGCCCCAACTTCTCGGGACAAAGGCTTTGATGCTGGTTTAGATGGTATCCATAAAGGTGTTGTCAGTATTGACAAAGCCATCAATAAAGTCATCCCCGAAGAGTTCAATCCGTTTTATTACTTGGGCGGCATCACCAATGTACTTTGGGTGCTGCTTGTGCCGACTGGCATTTTCTTGTGGTTTTACTATAAACCCACCACCTCAGAAGCCTTCTCGAGCGTGGATTATTTAACGGTTCAAGTCTTTTTTGGTGGTGTGATTCGCGGTATTCACCGTTATGCCGGCAACGGTATGATTTTACTGGCAGTTCTGCATATGCTGCGTAATTTCTTTACCGACCGTTACCGAGGTTTTCGTGACATCCCTTGGGTTTCTGGAGTTATCCTCTTGTTTTTAACTGGTTTTATTGGATTGACTGGTTATTTGCTGGTTTGGGACCAACGCGCCCTGGTTATTACCGAAGCACTGGTGCAAATTCTACGCAGTTTTGACTTGGTGATTGCTGG
>JANNEE010000655.1:0-9111 GCA_031388325.1 Deinococcales bacterium | reverse complement strand
AGAAATTCATGTTTAACGAAAATTAAAACCTAAACCGACCGTTAGCCCAAATGTGCCACCATTCAAGGCTGGAATAAAACTAGGTAGTAGCTCGAGGAAAAAACGCCCTCCAAAACCAGTGATATTGCTCTGATAGCCAATTAAGCCTCGAAATTCGGCTAAAGCCTGCCCTGCTTGTAAGCCTGCGATATTGGCAAAAGAACCAATGATGCCCACACCCACCCCAAGGTAAGCACTCGAGCCACCTTGAATCGGTAGCACATAATAGCCATCCAATGCCAAACGGTAAGTCACAATTAGAGTGCTGGCGCTGGCGCGAAAACCAAAACTGGCATCAGGGAAATCCACCCCGAACTGCACCCCAAATTGAGGCAATGCCCAAGCACTGGTATTACCGCCCGAAAAAGGAAACAGCAATTCGCCGCGCACCCCAAAATACTCTTCGGCTCGAGCCGAGTTCAGCATAAAAACACCCACTATAATCAATAAGAATCTTTTCATCACGTTTTATATTACAATATACCCAATGAAAGCCTTGCAATACCTTCAAGTCGCCCTGTTAATCCTCGGCAGTATTTACTTAGCGGTGGTTCACTTAAACAACGCCAGTGTCTTTGTGACCTTAGAAACGTGGCTCTTAGGACGATTCTCCAGTCCAGTCAGCTTGGTCATTTTACTGAGTTTCTTGGTGGGGTTATTGTACGGTTTACTTTTAACCATGCCCAGTATTGTGCGGCGTTCTACCCAAATGCGGCGGATGAACAAACGTATCCGAGAACTCGAGAATGCCTTAGCCAAGCAAAAACCCCTGCAATCCGAAACCCCAAGAATCCCAGACCGCGCTGAAACCCTCGATGCCCTGCGCTCCGAAGGAAAGATGTAAAGACCAAAAAAAGAGGAAAACAGCGCCTTGCTATTCTCCTCTTTTTTCTTTAGCTGACTGGTGTCAACGCTAAATTATCGGATTCGCCGGTGCGGATTCTCACCACCCGCTCAAGTGGTTGAACAAAAATTTTTCCGTCGCCGACTGCACCTGAACGGGCGCTGCGGACAATTGCTTGGACAGTGCGTTCTACAAATGGCTCTGAAACTGCAATCTCGAGACGGACTTTTTCGTGGAATTCAAAGACAAGCGGGCGACCTCGGTACGTTTCCAAGTGTTCTTTTTCGCCACCATGACCAGAGACTCGGGAAATGGTTAAGCCGGTGACTTCTTCTTTGAATAACTCGGTTTTGACATCTTCGAGTTTTTCGGGGCGGATAATAGCAACAATTAATTTCATGGACTTCCTCCTAGGGATTGTTTGGTGTGGTTCACAGTGTACAGCTTAAACTCGTCAGAGTGTACCGCCTAAACTCAGGTTTTTGCTGGGCAAATTCGGCTGTGCAGAGTGTACAATTTTTTTGCTGCAATGTGTACGATTTTATATATACATTTGACCAACAATTGCAAAACAGTATTTCGTTTTTTAGTCTGATTTGTATAACTGTTTCAAATTTTTTGGTCAATCGGACATATTTAGCTTGACAGTTTGCTTTAGACTTGTTTATACTCCCGCCATTAAGTCGCGCTTGGGCGCACGAAGGGGGCATTAAGATGAGAAATTGGAAACTGGGTTCGCCGATGTGGAAATTCGTAGCACCAATGCTGTTGGGATTCTCGAGTTTGGCGCTCGGGCAAGATGAAAAATGGGCAGCCGACACAGGCGACACCGCTTGGATGCTGGTTTCAACTGCTTTGGTGATGCTGATGACTCCGGGCTTGGCTTTCTTTTATGGTGGTTTGGTACGTTCCAAAAATTCTTTGAACACCATGATGATGTCCTACATTGCCTTGGGAGTGGTTACGATTCTTTGGGTGACGGTTGGATTTAGCTTAGCCTTTACCAATGATAAAGACCCAAATTGGATTCCGGGGCTTTTAGGCAGCTTAAAATATGCCTTCTTAAATGGAATAGATGGAACTGTGCCGTACTTACCCGCCGCCCCAACCATTCCAAATAGCCTATTTATGATTTTCCAAATGATGTTTGCGATTATTACCCCTGCTTTAATCAGTGGCGCAATTATCGAACGGATGAAATTCAAAACCTACTTGGTATTTATTGCCTTGTGGCTACTGGTGGTCTATGTGCCAGTTTGCCACGCGGTTTGGTCAGCCGATGGTTTTTTATTTAAGATGGGCGCACTCGATTTTGCTGGTGGCACTGTGGTTCATATCACGGCGGGTGTATCGGCGTTGGTTGCCGCGATTATCCTCGGACCAAGACGCGGTTTTGGACGGGTTGCCATGGCACCGCATAATGTTCCGTTTGTGCTGCTTGGGGCTGGGTTACTGTGGTTTGGTTGGTTCGGCTTTAACGGCGGAAGTGCTGTAGCCGCAGGTGGAAGTCTTGCCAGTAGCGCTTTTATTGCCACCCACGTTGCAGCCGCAACTGCCATGGTGATGTGGAGCTTACTCGAGATGTTCAAAACGGGGCATATTAGTGCAGTTGGTGCAGCCACAGGAGCAGTGGTTGGTTTGGTTGCGATTACTCCTGCTTCTGGGTATGTTGGACCAATGGCAAGTATCGCCATTGGCGCAATTGCGGCGGCTGTTTCGTTTGGCGCAATTCAAATTAAGAACCGCTTAAATTTAGATGATTCACTCGATGTTTTTGCTTGTCACGGTATTGGTGGGATTACTGGGGCGTTACTAACAGGTGTTTTTGCTTCCAAAGCGGTAAATCCAGCCATTACAGGTGGTTTACTCGAGGGCAATACAGGGCAAATCTGGACTCAATTTCTGGGTGTAGCCTTCGCCGTGGTAGCCGCTGCCGTTGGCACAGCCGTATTGATGTACGCCCTGAAAGCGATTATGGGCTTACGACCAGACAGCCGCGACGAAGAACAAGGACTTGACCTTGCCGACCACGGCGAATCGGGCTACCACGGCGGCGAGTATGGCGTGACCCCCGGTGCAAGACCCATCGGCTCGAGTGTCACACTGAGCGTTCCAGTGAGTTCTAAAGCAGTGGCTGGCGATTAAAAATAACCTGCAATAAAATCAGCCCTCAGTTTGGGGGCTGATTTTATTTTGCCGCTCGAGCCAAACACGGCGCGTCAGTTCGTACTTGGCAAAACGGTACTTGCCTGTATTGGTTGTTCCAATAAACAAAAAACCATTCTTTTCAAAACTCGAGCGAGCGCGTTGGTTATCTTCTAAGGTCTCGAGGGTAATCCGCCCAAAATCTTTAGCAAAAATAAATTGTAGTGCTAAGCGCAACGCCCGAGTCCCTAAGCCCAAACCCCAAAGGCGTTTTTCGCCAATTAGAATCCCGAGAACCGCACTTTTTGGCTGCTGCACAATGTCGTAAAATTCGACGCTGCCAATAAAAACCTGATCGAAATAAATCGCCAAGCCGATTCGTTCACCACTTTTTTCTTCGCCCAGCACAATGTTTTTGAACAACCAAAGCGGCATGAAAATCGGGTTTGCGCCGTTTAAGAGCGCAATTTCTTTGTCCCGAAAATACCTGTAAAACAATGCCCAATCTTTGGGTTTCATCTCGAGCATCGGGCGTACTTCAAGATGAGCGTCTTGCAAAACCATAAGACCATTGTAAAACACCAGCCCGATGACATATACTCCTGCCCGCGTCATCGGCGTAACGCGGTGATGGCTCTCGAATCAGGTCAGGTCCGGAAGGAAGCAGCCTTAAGGGATGCCCATCAGGTGCCGTTACTCACCGATGACGCACTTTTTTAATAAATCCTAATTTAGGCTTGGATACAATCAACCTCTCACAGGTCAAGAAGCCTAATCCACTATTTACGAATTTTAGTTCAGGACAAATTTATCACTTTACCTCAAAGCACCTAGCCGAAGGCAGCCTTTAATTCTTCTAGGCTGCCAATTGGTTTTTGACATGCCATGTTCTGACAAATGAATACTTTGGGTTCTTGGCTTTGACGGTTTTCCAACAGTGGCAAATTGGCGTTTCCAGCCACAATCGCGGTGTGTGGTCGGTATTGGCGTTGCACCAGTTTTAGCATGGCTTGTGTGTCGTCCCTAGTCAAATCACCAGCCACAGCAATTTCTTGGTGTGGTGCAAGGTGTTGTTCTAAGGCGCGGTTGAGGCTACCAAAACCAGTCGGTTGACGCTGCATCACTTCCTGCATTTGCAAAATAGCAGTCAGGGCAGTTTCTTCTAGGGCTGGCTGGCTGGTTAAGCGGGCGAGTTTAATCAGCAATAAGCTCGTCGCGCCGTTACCGCTTGGCATGGCGCTGTCAAAATAACTTTTTGGGCGAACAATTAGGGTGTCAAAGTCGCTAGGGGTGTCAAAAAAGCCGCCTTGGGGGTCGGTAAAAAACGCAAAGATGCTGCCGCTCAGGGCTTGGGCAGTCTCGAGGTAGTGGGTTTCAAAGGTGCTTTGGTAGAGTTCGAGCATTCCTAAGCCTAAGAGGGCATAATCCTCGAGCATTCCGTGGATTTTGGCTTTGCCACCTGTTTTATAGCTGTGCCAGAGCCGCAAATGCCCAGCTTGGTCGGAATAAGCAAATTTCCTCAGCAAAAAAGCCGCTAAGTTTTTGGCGTGTTGCAGGTATTTTGGGGCGCGTCCGCCCATGATTCGTCCAGCGATGGCAAGGGCTTCTAGGGTTAAGCCGTTCCAACTGCACAGAATTTTGTCGTCCAAAGCAGGTTTGATGCGTTTTTCTCGGGCATAAAAGAGTTTGCCTTTGGCGTTCTCGAGCAGTTCTTCGATATTTTCGCCGCTTGCCATTAACGGCTCGAGTTCTTGGTGGGTAGCGGTTTGATGCAGTATGTTTTTGTGTTCCCAATTGCCTTGGGGTAATACGCCAAAGGCGCGTTTGAAAATTGGGCTGCTCAAGCCAAGAATTGCGTCTATTTCGCTCTCATCCCAAACAAAGTATTTGCCTTCAATCCCTTCGGAATCGGCATCTTGGGCGCAGTAAAATCCGCCCTCTACCGACTGCATTTCGCGCAATAGGTACTCGAGGCTTTCTTTGGCGGTTAAAAAATATTGGATGTTTTGGGTGGCTTGGTAACTTAAGGCATAAAGTTTAATCAGTTGGGCATTGTCGTAGAGCATTTTTTCAAAATGCGGTGCTAACCAGCGTTCATCGGTGCTGTAGCGGGCAAAGCCACCACCCAAGTGATCATAAATCCCGCCATCTGCCATACTGCCTAGGGTTTTTTGCAGCATCTCGAGGGCTTTGGGGTTGTTGGTGCGACTGTGATGCTCGAGCAACCATTCCAGATTAGCTGGATTGGGGAATTTGGGGGCTGCTCCAAAGCCACCATATTGTGGGTCAAAACTGCGTTCTAAGTTGCTTAGGGTTTTATCGGAGGTTTCGATTGCTTTAGCACTTTTTAAGTTCTCAAAGTTTTTCAGGTGATTGGTTAGGTCGTTGGCGGTCTCAAGCAATTGGCTGCGTTTATTGTTCCAGGCTTCGGAGATCGAAATCAGCACTCGAGTCAAGCCTGGTCTGCCATATCGGTCGGTTGGTGGGTAGTATGTGCCACCGTAAAAGGGTTTGCCTTCTGGGGTTAGGAACACGGTCATCGGCCAGCCACCAGCCCCACTTAAAATCTGCACTGCGTTCATATAAATACTATCCACATCGGGGCGTTCTTCGCGGTCTACTTTGATTGGAATAAATAATTTATTCATCAGGGTAGCAATCTCGAGGTTTTCAAAACTCTCTCGCTCCATCACATGACACCAGTGGCAAGCGCTATAACCCACCGATAAAAGAATCGGTAGGTCTCGAGTTTTTGCTTCTAAAAAAGCAGCCTCTCCCCACGGTAGCCATGCCACTGGATTGTAAGCATGTTGTAAGAGATACGGGCTGGTTTCGTTGGCTAGGGCATTGGCTGGGTGTTTCATGGGGTTAGCCTAGGTCGAAAGTGCTAACTTGGGTAGGGGCAGATGTGATGAATTTATACTTTTTACCCTTAAAATGCGTTAATGTTAGGTTCTGATGTCTCGTTCTCATCTCGAGCAATTTCAAGATGTGGTTTTGGCTGCTTTACCGCAGGCAGATTCCATTTTGTTGCCTAGCGAACTGTCTCGGTATTTGCAACCCGAGGTGATGGCGGCAGCAATTGGGGCTTTACAAAATAATTTACCAGCCGCAGATATTATTTTGGCAGCTTCGTTTGATGACCCCGCCTTGATTTTTGAATTGTCGCTTCGTTTGGGAATTCCGTTTGTGACGGCTCAAATTGTAGATGTAATTTTATCTGACGATACTGACTCGAGTGGTTTTTTGCAAAACGACCAACTTTTACAGGTTCAAGTGGCGGAGCAAACCATAGCGATTGTCAAAGGGGCAATTCCTCAAAATGCCAGGGTGTTGGTCTTTAGAGATGTACTGGACGAAGGCATCATGACCTTGAGTTTATTGCATTTGACGCAGTATAGTGGAGCATCGGCTGTGGGAGTGGCAGCATTAATTGAAAAAGGCTATTTGGGCGGGCGTAATCGTATTGCGATGGCTGTGCCGGGCATCGAGATTCAGGCATTGGTGGTTCTGGCTCGAGCCGAGGGTCTGGTAATTCTCGAGCAACGCCAAGTTCAACTGCTTGATTTGCACATTCGTAAAGGCAAAATGGGTCTATCTTAAAAAAAATTGACTCAAAACCAAAAGTTATATAATTCATGAAAACGAGGTGCGAGTGTGAATCTGGAAAAACAATTAACTCAAATGTCTTTTGCGACCACAGCCTTTGTCTTGCCGCCCGTTCCTTTGGATGCACCGATTTTTCAAGCCTTATCAAGTGCTTTAATTCGCTGGGATATGCTCGAGGCAGATGTTGAATCGCGCAGTCAGTTCTCTGGATTTTCGATTTTACGCACCCCGACAGGAGTCGCTAGGGCATATTTTATTGATTCGCGTCTGGCGGGTGTGGTTGGGCAAATCGGCGCAGAAACAGGGCAGATACTGGGTCGCGAAGGTTTTTTATCGCTTTATATGAACCGCGAAGCCAGCATCAGTTTGTATACTTTAGACCGGTACGCGATACAGAGTTTACTCGAGATTGGCACTTGGGGCTTACAACTCGAGCGGGTTGTACCGCAAGCCTCGGTCAGTGCCATTATGTCGAGCATCGAACAACAAAATTTAACAGGGCAACTGCTGACCCTTGGTGAAGACTGGCGCGGAGTCATGACCTATAACAATGGCACACCTGTTTTGGTCAGTTACGAACAAGCCGAACGGGTACTTTTTCAACACGAAGCCCAAACCAGAATCGCTCTTGAATCCACCGAAGAAGGGACTCGATTTGCAGTCTACAGCAAAAATGGCTTCTCGAGTCTTGATCAGAACACAATTTTGAGCGAAAGTTCGTTCGATGAACTGATTCGAGCTTGGAACGAAATTCTGTCTTTTTGCGAGAAACGGACCGATTCGGTACGCGGCAGGGACACTTGGGATTTGGCTTTTCGTAAAGCCCGTTTGCTGGTGGTAGACCGTTATGGCACACTCGACCCATTCTTAGACGATTTGCGTTACACCGCCAGTTTACTGATTGTCAGTCGTCCTAGCCAAGAATTATTTGAGGGTTTGGTAGCGGCTTACTTAGAAACCTTAAAGCAATTGCAGATTCCACCAGAAGCGCTTTACCCACTGATTGCGCCAATTCGGGATAAGTACCGTCGTTTGTGGCGGGCAGCTGGGCTTGAAGTTGTTTGTCCGCTCTAAGATATTTGTTTAATAAGGTTAATCATGAGTACATTATCTGGTGCATTAGAAAAAGAACAACTGTTTAGCCTATTGTCGTACCTAAAATTAACAGCGGCTTCTGGTCGGCTCGAAGTCCATTACGGACAAGAAGATGCTAGTATTTATATCGAAAGTGGCGAGGTTATCCACGCCGAAGCTGGGGTCTTACTTGGTCAGCACGCGATTCGTAAGGTCACAGGCTGGGCTGGTGGGCGTTTTCTTTTTCATTCGGGCGAACGCAGTCCTCGTTCAAGCATAGACACTTCGCTTGAAGGCTTGGCGCTTTCTATTGCTGTAGCCCAAGATGAGGGTATTTCCGACGATGAACTAGGGGTTGACCTTGACCGCCGAGCCAGAATGGTCGGACAATTTGAAGGTGAATTAACTCTTTCTGCCGATGAACTGATGTTGTTACCGCGTTTGAACGGCTCAGCAACCCTGCGTCAAGTCGGTCAAAGCCTCAATTGGTCTGAAGCGCGAACTCGGCAAGCGGTGGCGGCGCTAAGCACACGCGGTTTATTGCAAGTTGGTAAGACAACCACCAGTACCATCTCAAATGAATTTATGCTCGAGTTACGGCGCAGCTATATGGGTTTACTTGGTCCTGCTGGAGAATTTTTATATGCTGATGTTGGAAACGGCTTAAATGTGAATATGACCCAAGTGCCAGTCACAAGGTTCTCGGAAACCATACGGGCATTAGCCGACAGCATTGGCGATGTGGCAACTCGAGAACGCTTTATTCAAAGTCTGGTACAACTTCGGAGTAAATATGAAATTTAAGAAATTTAAGTACATTTTTGTTAATTTCGATCTCAACAGGAGGTCATATGAGTAATTTTAGCATTCATTTAAGCGAACCACTGTCCGATAGCGAAGCCAAACGGGTTGCCCAATTAACCGCACCAGCTTTGGGTGGTAGTCCCGAAAAATTGCAACTGCTGCTCTCGAGACAAGCCGGCTCGAGAATTGCCAGAGCCGCTAATCAGCGCCAAGCCGAGACAGTTGCCAATATCCTACGCAGTGCTGGGGTTAAAGTAGATGTTCTCGAGAATGCCGCCGAGGGCGAGGTTATTCCACCCACGGCGATTATTCCTCCTGTGCTGGCGACTGTTCGTCCTGTGCAAGCCGATCCTTTTGCTTCACCCAATATCCCGCCCTTAAATCCACAAGTTGTAGATTCCTTTGCTGCTCCAAAATCAGACCCGTTTGCTGCTCCAAAATCAGACCCGCGTGGGTCAGGTGATCCTTTTGGAACGCCTAAACCATCACCTATTGCCAGTGCAGACCCATTTGCAGCGCCGAAGTCAGACCCATTTTCAGCGCCGAAGTCAGACCCGTTTGCAGCGCCGAAGTCAGACCCATTTGCAGCACCGAAG
>JANNEE010000751.1:0-11530 GCA_031388325.1 Deinococcales bacterium | reverse complement strand
CCCAGCGTTTGGCTAAAAGTATTGCCCAATTGCCAGAATCTACTGACCCCGTGCGGGTCTTGAATGATTTATGGGCAGAATTGGATTTGTTACAGTTAGAATTATCGCCAAATCCTGTTATACCTGCACTTGAATCTCGTTACCAAGGAGATTTGCTGCTCGAGAGTGGCGAGTTTGCTTCACTTAATTTTGAATTGGATCATTTTGATTTGCCTGTGTCCGAAGCATCAGAAGTACCTTTGGGTCGTCCAGGCGCAGTGACTTCACCTCGAGTCCATCAAGATGTCAATTTAACAATTGTAGATGAGCCTATTCTACATAAGCAAGTCGTTCCTACAGCAGTACCGTCTGTTGTTCCAAGTTTTCAATTGGAAAATATGCCCATTGCGGCGCTTGAGCTAGATTTTGCCAGCTTGGTAACTCCGCCCATGGTGTTTGCACCTCTGGTAACGCTGCCCGTTCATTCAAATGACAATTGGCTGGCAACGGCAGAATCCCAAGAAGCTCTGCTGACCCGATTTGCCTTAGAAGAAGGGGTCTCGGGCGTATTGTTATCCAAACGCAATGGTGATGTGATTGCGGCTCGTTTGTCTATCGGTAGCGCCAATCATTTGGCTGGAGTGGTGGCTGCAACCACGATGTTACTTGCCAAACGCCGCCATTTTCGAGTTTTTTATACCCATCTAGAAAGTGTAAGTGCTTTTATTGCCCCACTTGGTGATCAATTACTGACTGTCCTTGCCGATGCCAGTGTTAATGTCGGACGGGTCTTTACTGAGTTAGAATCTTTGAAGGAGACAGCATGACAAGGTTAAAGCTGGTGTTGGTTTGGGTTGCATTGTTTTTTGGTGCCGGTGCGAATGCGGCTGATTTATTAAGTGGTTATCAAGCCATCAATTCAGGTTTGCGTTCCGCCTCAACTTTACTTGGTTCTAATCCTCGAGCGGCAATCAATCAACTTGAATCGGCAAGGGATACCTTTAGACGAATGAGTCCAGAGATTCGGGCGCAAAAACTGATTCCTGGCGGCAATAAAGCCTTTGATCAGGCTCGCACTGCCATTTCTAGGGGCAGTCGTACCGACCTTGAAGCCCAAGGTTCGCAAATTCAACGGATTTTAGAACGGGCGCTTTACGAAGAATTATTTTTTGAAATCTCAGCAAAACAAAAAACCGCTCCGTTGTACGCTGGTGTTTTAGGCAGGGCTTTTGAGTTACCAAAAGCCCAACAAGTGGAATTAAAAAGCAGTGTTGCCAAAGGGCAATCCACTCGGGTTAGGGCGTTACTCGAGACTGGAATTGCTAATTTGATGCAGCGCAGTTTACAAAATGCCAGCCGCAATAAAAATCAAATTGCTTCGTTCTCGAGTACCGTTCGGGCTGCCAGTGCCTTCTTGGTGGTTCAAGATTCTCCTCGGGTTGGATCGCTATCGGTGGCACGTTTCTCGGAAACCCTTGGGTTACTTGCCAGTGGCGACCTTGGTGGCTACCGCAGTGGTGTGGTTGGTTTACTCTCACAAGTGACGCGTTTTGGTTCGCAAGCTCGGGCATTACTAAACTCGAGTCGTAAGGTGGTCAGTAAGCCTGCGGCTAAACCAGTTGTTAAACCCGCTAAACCTGTCACAAAACCGATTGTCAAACCGAAACCAGTCACAAAACCAGTGACGACAAAACCCATTGCTGTTGCTGCACCTGTTGTTGCCACAGCAGTTTTTAGTCAAATCAGCAGCGAACTCAGTAAGGCTGGCATTGCCAAGCCCCAAGCCGAACGCTTAGCCCGTGACTTAAGCGAACAAGGCTATAGAAGTTTCTCGAGCGCCATAGATTCGGTTGGCTTAAAACTCTCCACGGCTTTATCGGATATTCAAAATGCCCGAATTGATTCTGGGCGCGAAGCCATTGGCAGCGCCAAAGCCGTCTTTAATCAAGCCGTGCGTCCTGTGGTGGCAGCTGGCGACCAGCGTCTTGCGACTCGAGCCAGCACTTTATTTGAAGCCACTGAAGCGGCTTACGGGCTTCGTCCTATTGATGTTACTACGCTGCTCGGCGAAGTGGATGCGATTCGCAAATGGTCTAGGGGCGAAGCAGCTTCGGTACTTCAAGAAATCGTCTCGAGCGCTCAACCTTGGTGGATGGGTGGTGGGGCGTTGGGCAGTTTGGGCTTACGCGGCATTGTCTTTTTGTTGGTGGCTTTAATGTTTGCTTATCCAATTTACTTGTTGCGTTTGGCTTTTGGTGGTCGTAATCCATATTGGAATTACATCGGTATCGCCATGGTTTTATTGTTTATCCCACCCTTGGTTGAAGGAATTGCTTGGCTCGGGTCTTTGATTGCCCAAGGCACCCAATTGCCTGAACCGGTTGAAAATTTCTTAAATGGTCTGACTTCTTTTTCGGTGCTGCAAAATCCCTTGGCGCAAATGACTTGGGCGTTTACTTTGCTTTTGACGGTTATTTTTGCCACTGCAGGATTCCGTGGAATTGCGGCTCAGTTTGGGTTAATTCGCACCCGTACCCCCGTCACAGGGGAAGCGGTGAGTAACAGTCCAGCCACCAATAACATCAGCAACCCGACCAACCCAACCAATGGCGGTACTGGACGTACCATTGTAGAATGGGATGAGGAATTCTAATGACCCCTTTATACGCTGCAATCAGTAAATATTTTGATTCGGAAAGTTCACTCAAAGCCACCAAAGCCAGTTTTGATGAGGGTTTGACCCGCCTTGGTAAAACCTCGGACACAGTTTCATCTAAAGATATTGAAAAAGTCCTGAAATCAAATGTCTATAAACAATTACAAGTGGCGCTTCCGCCAGCCAGTGCCAAAACAGCCGTGCAAAAAATCCTTGATGAGCTATCCAAACTCGAAAAACAATTTGGTAGCGATGCCCCAGCCCCGAAAGACCCGATGCTAGACCGTCAAGCCGAAGCGCTACTTGGTCTCGAGCAGGGCTTGAAGCGTTTTGCGCTCTATTTTGATTGGGCAGAAGCCAGTAAGTTTCGTAGCCAAATCAATGTCATCAAAGAACAACAAGCCGCCTCTCGAACCGCTCCGGAATTGGTCCGCGATGCCCAGACGCAACTTGGCGCATTAGAACGCAAATTGCAGGATTTATTGGTGCGTCAAGCTCAAGAAATCGCCGAATTACAATCTGGTTTTGAAAAAGTAAAATCTATTGGTGGACCAAAAATTAAACGTTTAGAAGGACTAATTGCCCAAATCACCGAAGCCCACGAATCTCAGACATTGGCATCTGACGAGGTTGAACGCGCCCGCAAAATTGTCCTCGAGATGCGTAAGCTGATTGAGTCCAGTGTGGTGCAAGTCCCCTCAACAATTGCACCTCCAAAAACGCCTACCGTTGTACCGACCAGTGTTTCGCAAATCAATTTGCCAGCCGTGGATTTAGACGATGGCGCAATTGTGATTGATGATGGCAATGCACCTCAACTTTCGGTCCGTGATTATTCAAGCGATACCGTTGTCGAAATTGAAGGCTTAGACGACAGCCTAAACATAGACTTGGATTTCCCAGAACTCGAACTCACCCCAGAACAATCCGAACGGGTTAAAGACATTGAGTTAGCCGATGATGCACGAGTCCTAGAAACCCTTGGTCTTGAATTTGCTGCTTTACTCGACCTTAACCCAGCCCGTAAAGAGCAATTCTTAGAATTTCATAACCAGAATTTAGCAAGGCAGGTCCAAACCCAAGATATTCGTGAAATACGCCCGATTTTAGAAGCAGACTTTGCTGTGGTGCTGCAATTACAACAACAAAATTTAAGTGATTACAGTCAGCTACTAGCTAAGTATGCTGAGGAAGGCATAGACACCAATGAAGCCAATGTCACGGCTTCGGTCGCCATTGGAATGCTATCTGGAAAAACTTTAGCCAGCGATGAATTACAAAAAATCGAGGATTTGCTGCGCTCCTATGAACGTCAACTCGAGCAACTGCGTTTAGCCAAAGCCGAAGAAACTGCCCGCATTGAACGGCTGCTTGTCAGGCAAGCAGCCCTACTCGATGAACTGCGTGGCGTTTTGACCACCTTTGAACCACTTGGGGCTGCCGCCACCGCAAAATTATCGCAGCAACTGACCGAACTCGAGATGGCAACCCAACTGCACCAAGCTCGAGAAGACCTGACCAAATCTCTGGGTGAGGAAATCAGTCAGTTACAAAGCGCTTTAGAGACTTGGGAAGCCAGCCAACGCTTAGAGACAGAACGACTCGCCGAAGAACAACGCCGAATCGAGGCAGAGCGCCGTCAAGCCGAGGAAGTTCGTTTAGCAGCCGAACGGCTCGAGCAGCAACGTCTTGAACAAGAACGAATGCAGGCAATGGAACGCGCCGAAGCCACGCGTTTAGAAACCCAGCGAGTTGAACGCGAACGTCTGGCAACGATTGAACGCGAGCGCCAACGCTTAGAGACCGAACGTCTGGTGGCAGAAAAACGCGAAGCTGAACGTTTTGAAGCTGAACGCCGAGCCTTGGTTGCCCGCGAAGGTGGAATGCTCCGCGCCATGCGATTGTCCTTGGCAGCCCTACCAGACCTGCCCGAATTAGCCACTGACCATGCCTCCCTAGAAGCCCAATTGAGTGTTTCTTCTAAGCAACTCGAGCAGGGGCTACCGATTACCACCAACTTAGAGGCTTTTAAGCAGCAATTAGAAAGCCTTGGCAGACGCGCTCGAGAAGTCTATGTGCAGCGCATCGGCGACTTAGAACGTCGTGCCAACGAACTCGGCGCACTCGAAGTGATTCACACCCTCTCAGGCGCAAAAGAAGGCTTAGAAGTAGGAAACTTCCCAGACTTAGCCCATTTAGAAGCCGATTTACGGGCTCACCGCGAAGCCAGACTCGCTGCTCAGCGCCGTGAACTGACCGACTTAGAAAGTGGGGTCAAAGAATTTATTGGCAATCCGCAAAGTGTGAAGTTGCAAACCCAAATTGCCGAAGCCAGAGGCAGACACGAATCTGGTACGCTAATTGGTTTAGCCCCACTTTGGGATGAACTCGAAGCCTTGCGAATCAGTGAAGAAACTGCGGTCAACGCATGGCGTTCACGTGCCGAAACAGTCATGCGTGAAGTCAACCAGTTTCGTCAGATGGGAGGCGAAACAATTCGCCAATTGTTGCGTTTAAGCACGGTTCTTGCCACCGAACCCGGTACTCGCCTTGCCCCAGAAACCCGCTTAAAACTCGAGCGCACTTTAGAAGAAGCCGAGCGCTTACTGCAAGTCGCCCGCCAAGAAGCCGAAGCCGCCAATGCAGTAGCGGTGGCGCTGCGCGATACTGGACAAATAGATGACTTATTGGGCATTTTTGGTGGCGATATGAACGCCATTAAACAAGCCGCCGCCGAAGCTAAACTGACCCCAGTTGAAACAATAAAGGTCGAACCTGTGGTCATGACCGTATCCTCGAGTGGCTCGAGCAGCAATCTTGCCACCGCTTGGATTAGCGAAGTCAGTAAAGAACGAGGCGTTGCCCAAGCTGCCTTAATTGCCGCCAACGGCGAACTTCAAGCTGGAAGTATCCACGAACCCGCCAAAATTGCAACCTTGCTCTTGGAAATGGACAAATACCAACGCGAACTTGCTAAAGAACTCGAGCGTCGCCCAGCCCGCATTTGCACCGTCGAACAATCTGGTGGCACACTCCTCGCCATGTTTTTAGCAGGTGAGCAAGACACCAAGCATTTTATTACCGTGCAAATCGAAGATGTTGCGGTCATGAGCCGAATTTTTGCCAATGCCCAACGCGACTATGAAACCCTTAAAAACTGGTCACAGACTACCTAGGAGGAAAGAGAAAATGAGTAGCGGGTTTGCACCTTCCCTTTTTTCTTTTGTTATAAATTTATGAACCGAGAACGCCTAAAATTAAATGTCCATGTTGGACGCGAATCAAACCTGACTCGAGCCGGAGCATCTGAAAACGAACCAGAATACACCACGCCTGGTAGTGAGGTAGAATTTGCCACGCCTAGGGTCAAACTGATTCAAGAAGCTGATCGCGCCATTCGCCGTGACCTCGAGCCGTATCCAAAAACTTTACAAGCCTATCAACTGCTGACCCAAGATGCCGAAGCCCTTGCCAATTGGGACATGGCAAATTACATTACGGTACGCAAACTGGGTTATAACGACCACGGCAGGGTACATGCTTTTGTGACTGGGGCAGCCAGTTTAGCCCTCTTAGAACTGCTCTTAGAACATAAAATTAAAGGCGATGTTCTCGAGTCTGGTTCGGGCGATACCGATGATACTTACTTGGTGGTGCTGCTCGGCACGATGCTGCATGATATTGGTAATCAGGTTCATAGGTCTGGTCATGAAGCCCATGGGGTTGCCCTTGCGATGCCGATTCTCGAGCGGGTTTTAGGCGCAGTTTACCCCGATATTTCGCAGCGCACCAAGTTGCGGGCGTTTATTCTGCACTCGATCAATTGTCATGACTTAAACCCCACTCCACTGACTTTAGAAGCTGGCATTACGGCGGTAGCCGACGGTACAGACATCACCAAAGGACGCGGGCGCAAAGCCTTTGCTTTAGGTAAAATAGATATTCATAGTGTCTCGGCATTGAGCATCGAACAAGTCACGATTTCCAGGGGACAAGAAAAACCGATTGAGATACGTGTCCGCATGACCAACAGCGCTGGGATTTTTCAAGTTGAAGAAACTTTGGCTAAAAAAGTGATTAACACCCCACTCAAACAATATGTGGATATTATTGCCAGTGCTATCGAAAACACCACCATGGATGAACGGGTGATCGAAAGTGTTCACCTCGAGGGTAAAGGTTTTGTACTCACCGAAAGCGCCTAAAGATATCTCAAAAAAGGAAGTAAAATATTATGATTGCTGAAGCAGGTTTTTCGTGGGATGGATTAGTTAAGATTATTGTTGCCGATATTGTTTTGTCTGGCGATAACGCTGTGGTGATTGGACTCGCTGTCGCAACCTTACCCATTGCCATGCGTCGCCGCGCTATTTTGTTGGGTACGGCTGGCGCAATTATTCTAAGAATCATATTCACTTTAATTGGCACAGTTTTACTGGGTATTCCATTACTACGTGCCTTGGGCGGACTAACGCTTTTGTGGGTCGGTTGGAAATTACTGTCACAAACTGAAGAAGCCACCGATGAACCACACGAAATCCAAGGAGGCTACTGGGATGCCATCCGCACCATCGTGATTGCCGATACGGTCATGAGCCTAGACAATGCCTTAGCGGTGGCTGGCGCAGCTGATGGGAATTTTTTACTGCTGATGATTGGATTGGGTTTATCCATTCCACTTTTGATGGTTGGTTCAAACGTTGTCTCGAGTCTTTTTAACCGCTTTCCTTGGTTGGTCTATATTGGTTCTGGCTTAATTGCATGGGTGGCAGCCGATTTAATCCATGAAGATAAAATGCTTGGTTCATGGCTACCATTTTTGCACGGCGACCTTGCCCTCTGGACACTCCGTATTTTAAGTGTGGCTGGCGTGATGTTCTTTGGATTGCGTTCCAAACGCATCAACACCAAGCGCGAACTTGCCGAAGAAGCCGCTCGAGCTTAGGGTACAAGAAGCCGCTCGAGCTTAGGGTATACTAAAAAATAATTGGCTCGAAACAGAGCCTCTTTTTCTTGACCCAAAAAGGACAACACCATGAGTGAAAAAGTACGATTAACCCAAAAAGGCTATGACAAACTCAAAGCCGAACTTGAGCATTTAAGCACCGTAGGACGCGACGAAATCAGTTCATTTATGGCTGATGTGATGGCAGAAGGCGATTTGTCCGAAAACTCTGGCTACGATGATGCGCGGCAAAAAATGGGAACACTCGAGACCCGAATTTTTCAACTCGAGGGGATTCTTGCCAAAGCTGAAGTTGTGGCGGAAGTTGGCAATGATAAAAAAGTGGGCTTAGGTTCAACCGTCAAAATCCGTATGAACGGGGCAGAACGAATTTTTAACATTGTTTCGACCCATGAAGCTGACCCACAAAAAGGCAAAATTTCTGATGCCTCGGATATGGGCGCAGCCTTGATGGACAACAAAGTGGGTAAAAAAGTGATGGTTAAAGGACGCGAAATCGAAATTCTCGAGATTACCCACGAGTAACGTCCTCGAGATTAGCTACGAGTAACGTCCTCGAGATTACCCACGAGTAACGTTCTCGAGATTAGCTGCGAATTGATACCTCACGCCCTAGACAGCTTACCCTTTGAAAAAGACCTAAAGTCAGTACAATACCAAGATGACAACTGCCACTCGAGAACCGATAACCATTGAGCAATTTGTACATCAACCTTTTGATGGAGCAAGTGGGCTAATTGCTGGTTCTGATATTTGTGTGCAGTGTGGTGTTTGTTTATCGGCTTGCCCGACCTATCAACTAACGGGCGAAGAAATTCAGAGTCCTCGAGGGCGAGTGATGCTCTACCGCGCCGCCGCCGAAGGACTGACCAAAGACTACGCCGTAGTTCTCGAGGCAGCCTATGATTGTTTAGATTGTCGGGCTTGTCAAACGGTTTGTCCAAGCGGAGTCAAACCCGGTGAGATGGCAGTCGAAACTCGAGTCGCCTTGCAGGGCGGCAAGCCACCCTCTTGGCAAATAGCGGCGATTCTCGAGCCTTTTAAGTACCCTTGGGCTTGGGATGTAATGAATTTTGGGGTGCGAACCTATCAGGGTTTGGGGCTACAAAAATGGGTGCGTTCAAGCAAAATCTTAGAAAAATTTGGCAATCTAGGTAAAAAATTAGCCGAACTCGAGAACATTATTCCGGCAAAAGTCGCGCCTTCAATTCGCACCACCCTCTCCCCTGTTACACCCGCTATTGGCGAGCAACGCGGACGGGTGGCTTTTTTCTTGGGCTGCCTGATGAACGCTTTTTTTAGTGAAGCCTCGAGTGCCACGGTTAAAGTGCTGACGATTAACGGTTTTGAAGTGGTCACACCACGCGAAACAACCTGTTGCGGTGCGCCCCATATCGAAGAAGGCGACCGAATTGGTTTTGACCAAGTGGTTAAACGCAACCTTGATTTGTTTGATGGTCTCGAGGTAGATGCAATTATCACCGATTGTGCGGGGTGCGGCGCAGAACTGAAAAAATATGCCAAAATGTTCAAAAATGACCCAGAATACGCCGCCAAAGCCGAGCGTTTTTCGAGTAAAAGTTATGGGATTTCGGAATTCTTAAAAAAGCATGGAATCCGCGAACTGCCAGAAGCCAATGCGCCCGAAATAACCGTGACCTACCAAGATGCTTGCCATTTATGTCATGGGCAGGGTTGTAGCACCCAACCACGCGATTTACTCAAACAGAATCCGCTTGTCGAATACCGCGAACTCGAGAAAGCCAGTGATTGCTGTGGTAGTGCTGGAATCTACAACATTACCCATCCAGAGACCAGCTATAAAATTCTCGAAGAGAAGATGGAGCGGGTGCGTGAAAGCGGGGCGCAAGTGCTGAGCGTCGAGAACCCGGGCTGCTTGTTGCAACTCGAGGCTGGGACACGCAAATACAATGTAGATGTACAAGTGCTACACACCAGCCAGATTTTGCTGGCGGCTTATGAAAAACAAAACTCGAGCTAACCTTACTTCTTAATCTGCTGCTTTACTGGGCAATCGGTATCATGTGCGCCGCCCAAATAACCAAGGCTAACCAAGAATTCACCCACAATTTCGCCGCCTGTGAAGACAAAGGTTTGCTTAAAGAGCTTCTTCCACTCGAGTAAGTCTAAGCCTCTGTGTTTCTCGAGCCACGCAGTAAACGAACCATCTTGGCGTTGTAGCTCGAGGATTCGTTTGGCATTTTCGATTGCCGCTTTGACTTTTAGTTTATTGCGAATAATACCTGTGTCTGATAACAAACGAATTTCGTCCTCGAGGGTAAAAGCCGCCACTTGCTCGAGGACGAAATTGGCATAAGCGGCTCTAAAACCTTGGCGTTTTTTAAGGATGATTTCCCATGACAAACCCGCTTGGTTAATCTCGAGAATCAGCCGCTCGAACAGCAAGTTATCATCGGTGATTAAAAAGCCGTACTCGAGGTCGTGGTAAGCCGTATGAACTGCATGAAGTTGACCCGAGCGAACAGTAGCGCAATATGTTTTGGACATATTTTAGTATACGATTTTTTAGCGAACTGCATTGGCAGGTTTGACTGTGCTGGTGTTGCTTCGGGGGGCATTGGTGGTCACTCGAGAGCGGAAGATCGGTCCAACTTCAAAAACGGCTTGCCAAGGACGGTAGGCAGTGTACAGGCTTTCGGATTGCCCATTGATGGTTCGGGTGACATTGACGTTATAACCATCCACTGCATAATCCACTTGTTTACGAACTCCAGCCGGCAGCCTCGAGTTAAAAACTGTTTTGGCTGGTGGGTGTGGGGTGCGCCGCAGCACTCTGGCTTTAGAAACTGCTACTTTACGCCCATCAGACACGCCATACAATTGGACTGTCATGCTTGCACCAACCGTGGTGGCACGAACCACAATTGGACTCGGGGTATTATTTCGCATTTTCAAATCCAAGCTCGGGTAATAAACAGCCGCATCCAAACCCAGAACATCGTTGTACCAAACCACTTTATAACTGTGTTGGTTACGTTCAACAATTGGCAAACCTGCTCGGTACAGCGCAGCAAAAGCCGTTGTACTGGCTTGGCAAACCCCGCCACCAACGCCTTTAACAGTACGTCCACCACTAATAATCAGTCCTTCGACAAAACCAGTTTCTGGGCTAATATCACCCACCGCCCCATTAAAACTAAAGTTCTCCCCGGCTGGAACAACATAGCCATCGAGTTTACGGGCAGCCACGGCAGCATTGGTCACACGCTCACGGCTTGAGCCAAAATAATTGGTGGTACTCGAGGACAGGAGTGTTAGGGTTTTTGGGTCTGGAATAGATTCGGTACTGACTTTAGGCTTGGTGATGGCGACAGGCAACTGCACTTCGGGTAAATTCGGATCAAGGATTGCCTCAGCTAAGACTTTTTTAGCTTCGATTAGATTTAAGGCATACCCGTCTTTTGAAGCCTGACGCACCAAATTTGCGCCTTGGCGGTTGTACCGTGCATCTTGGGGAGTTTGGTCAAAACGACTCGAGACCAAACGCAAGGTTTCACCAATGGCTTTATCGTCTAAACGCAAGCCCGTTTTTTTAACAAAGAATAAATTGGCAACCTCGGCAATGCTCAGGGTTTTAGCCAATGCTGTACCTGTATTTGGCGTTGGGTACGCCAGCTTGAGTGGACGCAAAATACTGTTGGCTTGGTTTGCTAGTTCGCTTAAAGATTCGGCTTGGACAGCGGCTGGAACATCTGAGATATTCAACTCGAGATTGGTCAGTAAGGGATTGGCGGCAAAAGCCTGAACTGCATTTTCAAAATCCACACCCTGACCATCTCTATCTTCACGGATGACATACTTATTTTGAGTTAGAACCAGTGCTGCGTCTTTCGGGGCAACTTCAAATGGCGCAGCCAAACTCGAGAGCCTATTTCTAAAGGTTTTAG
>JANNEE010000719.1:0-9608 GCA_031388325.1 Deinococcales bacterium | reverse complement strand
ATCATCCTGGTAAGTACGGTCAGCAAATACTTCACTGACTTTGGAGCATTGGCTAAAAAAACCAGTCAATTTTGCCATCATGCCCATTTTTGCACTGTTTAACGCGGGTGTGCCAATTGGTACAGCTTTGGCTGGCGGGGTCAACCAAATCACAACTGGCGTTTTTTTTGGGTTACTGCTTGGTAAACCAATCGGCATCACTCTTTTTTCGTGGTTAGCGGTTCGCAGTGGAATTTCGCAATTGCCACGTGGAGCAACTTGGGCAATGCTGCTTGGAGTTGGAATGCTCGGTGGGATTGGTTTTACAATGGCACTTTTTATTGCCAACCTAGCCTTTAAGAACAACCCTGCGCTACTCGAGACAGCTAAACTCGGGGTCTTGAGTGCAAGTTTCTGTACCGCGATTCTTGGTTTGATCTGGCTTAATTTTTGTAGCAAAAAAGGCAGCCCCGAAGCGCTGCTAACGAGTTAAGCCCCGCCAACCGCCAGCACTTTGACCCGTACACTGGGCGAACCAGCCCTAGCCATTGGGCTAAATTTAAGGTCATTGCCAATGGCTTCTATGTCTTGCAGCATCTCGAGAAAGTTTCCAGCCACTGTAAAATTTTCTAAAGCATGACTAACCTTGCCATTTTCGACCCAAAAACCATCGGCTTGAAGGCTGAATTCGCCCGTAATCTCGTTTACTCCTGCGTGCGTACCATGTACATCGGTCAGGAGTAGTCCTGTGCCGATGTCCTCGAGCAGCTTTTCTTTGCTGTGCTGCCCAACTTCTAGGTAAAAATTGCTGGTGTCTATGCCAATTGTGCCTCGGTAGGAATAGCGCGAAGCGTGACCTGTGCTTTTTACACCGTCCTTAGAAGCGGTTTCGGTGTTGTGCAAAAAGGTTTTTAGTACACCGTTTTCGATTAAGTTAAGCGGCTGGCTTGGGTAGCCTTCGGCATCAAAGGGTCTGGAAGCCAGTCCAGATGGACGGGTTGCATCGTCTATTAAATGCACCAGACTCGAGCCAATGGTCAAACCAAGCTTACCCACCAGTGGGCTTTTGCCTTCTTGTACCATTTTGGCACTAAAGATACCAGAATACGAATTAAGCAGGGTTGCCATGCAATTGTTTTCAATCACAGTTGGGTATTTGCCTGTGGTTGGGATTTTTGCCCCGAGTTTCTGAACGCTTTTTCGCACCGCTTCTAAAGCTGTTTTGGTCGGGTCAAGGCTTTCAAATTCGCGGCTAAATTGCCAATCCATGCCCATTTTGTTCTGCCCATTTTCATGAACAAGCGGCGCGGCGTACTGCATTGCATAATTGGCTTTGTAATGGCGATCTAAGCCTTCGGTGTTGGCGACACTGGTTTCAGATTCACCGTCTTGGTACATCATGTACGGCACACTGATCACCCTCGCATCGGCGGCTCTGGCAGCCCGGTCTAATTCAAGTGCCACAGCCACTTTACGGTCAACGCTCACCCCACTTAGCCCTTCGCCAAACAAATCGCCAATGTGCGGTGGCTGAGGGTGGTTTGCCAGTGCTGCATGACCTTCTGGGGCAACCAAAGCGGCATTCTCGAGGGCATTTTCTAAGCAGCGCAACAGGGCAGTTTCGGATAAATTCTCGGTATATGAATAGCCCCAAGCCCCGTTTTGCAATGCCCGAAGCCCCAATCCAGTCCGTTTGGAGAGCTTAAATTCAGAGACTTCGCCTTCATACGCCTTAATGCTGGTACTCGAGGTACGCGAAGCAAAAACTTCGATAGTGGCATTGTGCTTACTGGCTTCCAAAAGAATAAAGGCTTTGGCTGCCTCAAAACTAAGTTGGTTCATAATATCTCCTTTGGAGAGGCGAAGGGCGAAGGTAAAAAGGCGAAGGTAAAAACTTTTGCCCTTTGCCTTTAAGCCCGTCCTCCAACTGTAATTTCACTGATTAAAATATGGGGTTGTCCAACATCGGTGGGGATGCTGCCCGAAACACTACCGCACATGCCTTGTCCTCGAGCCAAATCGGATGCCACACCAACAATGTTCAGTAAGTCCCGTGCGCCATTGCCGACCAGTGCTGCCCCACGGACTGGTTCACAAATTTCGCCATCGCGGATGATATAGCCTTCGTTGACTGTGAAGTTGTAATCGCCAGTACCGGGTGTGACACTACCTCCGCCCATGGTTTTGGCGTATAAGCCGTATTTGACTTGTTTAATCAGGCTTTCGGGGGTTTCTGGTCCTTGGGTAATAAACGTATTTCGCATTCTCGAGGCTGGGGCAAAAGTATAATCTTGACGACGACCTGAGCCACTGCGGGCATAACCAGTCTTCATTTCACCGACTTTATCCACCATGTAGTTTTTAAGAATCCCATTTTCAATTAAAACTGTGCGCTGGCTGACCATGCCTTCATCGTCTACGTTAATACTTCCCCAAGCCCCAGGAATTGTGCCATCATCCACGGCGCTTAAAGACTCATGGGCGATGCGTTCGCCAATTTTACCCGCAAAAACACTGGCTTTTTTCTCGATGGCGGTCGTCTCGAGAATATGACCGCAAGCTTCATGGAAAATTACGCCACCAAAAGCATTACCAATCACCACAGGAATCGTTCCCGCCGGAGCAAAACCCGCGTAGAGCATGGCATTGGCAATACGGGCGGCTTCAAGTCCGGTTCGCTCAGGTAAATCACCATCAAAAAATTCCATGCCCCTACCCGCCCCGGGCGAACAACCACCATCTGAACGGTGCGAACCGTCTTCGGCAATCGCATTACACGCCATTCTCGAGTAAACCCGTTCGTCTTCGACCCAAAGCCCGTCAGAATTAGCAATTAAAACTTTTTGCACCCAATCAAAGTAGCGTACATCTATGGTTTTCACATGCCCGACTTTGGCGGCTAAACTGGCTCGTTTTGCCAAAGCCAATTTCTCGAGTTTCTTAGTCTCGAGTGGGTGCTTGGTAACAGTATAGAGTTTACGCGGCGTGGTAACCCTAAAGTCCAGACCACCTGCCCCAGAGTTGTTCACTTCGCCAGCAAAACCACTGGCTCGAGCCACCGCTTCGGCAATGGTTTTTAAGCCGTTGCTGGAAACATCGTTGGTGTAGGCATAAACCACTTTTGTACCGTACAGAACACGAATTCCTGCGCCAAAATCGTTACCTCCACCTGCGTCTTTGACCGCGCCATTGAGGAGGTGCAGTTGAGAAGTGACTCTATCTTCAACGAATAAATCGGCAAATTCAGCACCACCTGCCTGAGCTATTTTGAGGACTTGACTGACCAGAGTTGAATCGAGCATAGAACGGCAGTCTAGCCAGCTACTGGTTGCATGGCTAGACTGGAACGCAAGTTGAAAAATTTGCATCAAAGCTCGAGGCAAAGGTCTAGTCTTGCTTATTGCCACATCTCATCTCGAGTCGGTAAAGTTTGGGCGATGCAGCGTATTTTAATTTGTGACGAAATGAAGTTCCGCCCAGGTAGCTTTGACCGCGATGGCTTTCACATTGAGTACATTGTGAACATGCCCCGCGAGGACATCCTGCGCCGCTTACCCGAATTTGATGGCTTAATCACCCGTTCTCGTACCAAAGTAGACCCTGAACTGCTCGAGGCTGGAAGTCGTTTACGGGTAGTTGGGCGTGGTGGCGTGGGCGTAGACAACATTGACCTTGAGGCAGCTTCGCGTAAAGGGATTGTGGTTTATAACGCCCCTGAAGCCAATACCGTTTCGGCTGGCGAACTCGCCATTACCCTGATGCTCTGCGCTTATCGGGGAGTGGCACGTTCAGATAGACTGATTCGCGGCGGTAAGTGGGACAGAAAATACCTTGGGCGTGAAGTCAAAGAAAAAACCCTTGGGATTGTCGGACTCGGGCGGATTGGCACAATTGTTGCCAACCGAGCGATGGGCTTAAAAATGAATGTGGTTGCCTTTGACCCGTATATTTCGGATAGGAAATTTGAATTGCTTGGGGTCAAACGCGCCCATAGTTTAGAAGAGTTGCTCAAACAGATTGATATTTTAACCGTCCATGTGCCAATGACCGAAGAAACCTTTGACATGATTGGGGCTAAAGAAATTGCCTTAATGCCCGTTGGTGGCGTGGTTGTCAATGCCGCCAGAGGCGGAATCATCAACGAAGCCGCGATTGCGGCTGCCCTCGAGGATGGACATTTGTTCGCGGCTGGGGTGGATGTTTACGTGACCGAACCACCAAGCCTAGATAACCCACTTTTAGGGCGAGACGATGTGGTCATGACGGCGCACCTTGGGGCAAACACGGTCGAAGCCCAAGACCGCGTGGGCAATGAAATTCTCGAGCGGGTCTGTGCGGCGCTGCAAGGCGATTATTCACACGGCGCAATCAATGCGCCAAAACTTGATGCCAGTACACTCGAAAAACTTGGTCCATACATGACCTTGGCTGAACGCATGGGCGTGATGCTTGCCCAACTCGAGATTGGCGCAGCCACCGAAATCGAAGTTGAATTTGCTGGTAAATTCCCGAGTTTAAGCATGGGTGGCGCAAACCCCAGCGAACTCGAGCCAGTCTTCTCGAGTGTGCTGATTGGGTACTTAAAACGCATGACTTCCGAAACCCCGAATTTTGTCAATGCGAGGGCTTTGGCTCGAGAACAAGCTATTTTGGTGAGTATTAAACACACCGAAGAATCCGAAGATTACGCCAATGAAATCAAAGTCACGATGTCGGATGGTAAACGGGTTCGCAGCTTGTCCGGCACATGCTTTGGTCGTCAACCAAGAATCACCCGAATTCGCAATTACCGTCTCGAGATTGCCCCAGAAGGCTTTGCGTTAATCGCCACAAACTTTGACCAGCCGGGTGTGGTTGGAAAAATCGGGAGTTTACTCGGCGAAGCCAACGTCAACATTGCTGGAATGCAGTTAGGACGTGATGCACCGGGCGGCAAAGCGCTGTTTGCCTTAAGCCTCGATGCTCGCCCGTCAGACACGATTCTCGAGTCCATTCGTTCCCAAGATTTTATTGAAAGTGCTTTTGTGGTCGAATTCTAGTGGCTTTTGGTGTTTCAAACGTCGTTTCTCGAGCAATTCAAAACGATTTTGCTATACTCAAAGCATGAAACGCAAACCCTCGAGTCTGACTCCAGATGCTTTTTTAGAAGCGGTGCTGGATGCGGGCGGACTCGAGGAGCGGGTTTTGGTGGCACTAGAAGTTAAACCCAAAGCCTTACACAATTTTCTCGAGAAAAACCCAGATGTACGCCAAGCAGCCTTATCCGAACTCGAGGAGCGAGAATTTGACACCTCGGAAATGCACTTTGGTTGGTTGCGCCCGAGTGGGAGAGCCGAACCGCAAAGCGAAGAAGATGCAAATTGGGCGCGGTATAAAGCACTGCTCGAGGAAGAACCACGGCTAGAAGCGCTCGAGAGTTTAGAGAACGCCAAAGCCCGAACCGAAAATTTGGTTGCAAAACTGCAAGCTGCTAAACGCGCTAAAATCGAGGCAAAGAAAGTACGCCAAGTACAGGATTGGGAATCGTAAACTCGAGTAGACCTCGTACCCTATAAAAGCGCAAAAAATCGTTCAATCAACCCTGAGCGCCAAGTAACAGTACCAACACCAAAAAAATCCCTGTCTTCTGTCCAAATAGGACAAGACAACGCCATAGCTAAGGCAAGTAAATGCGCGTCATCAACATCTTGTTTAGTCAAGCGCAAAACAGCTTCGGGCATCGAATCACGAAATACGGTTTGGGGAATAATTTCGACCAGACTTGGTAAATTCTGTAAAGCAGCTGCAAAATCATCAAGCTCCAAGCCTCGAGCTTTTAGAATACTCGGTAAATGCTCTTCGACTTCCTCAAAGGCAATTTGAGTGGTTACAAAACGGACTCGAGATTGTTCTTGCAATAAAAGCAAACGGACTTTAACGCCCAATAAAGCCCGAATGAGGATATTGGCATCTAAAGCAATCGTTACTTTCATATTGTACGTTTACGTTGATTAAACTCCTCGAGTACAGCTTCGAGGTCAGTATCCGTAAAACCTTTTGCATCTAGTGCTGCTTGTAATCGAGCCGCACTGTGCTGAAAAATTCGGATTTGTTCAGCAATTCTTGAAGGGTCACGGGCTGGGACATAGTAACCAACCACCTGACCATGCCGTGTGATGGCAAGCGTGTCGCTACTATCAAGATATTGTGCGAGGTCATCGCGGAAAACCCGGGTGGAGATTTCTTGAATCATAAATAAAACGTACCACGTTGTACACAAAAATCCAAATTACCTTTTTCCCCTTAAGCGTTTCTGGGGTTTACCACCGGGCATATTGACGGTTTTAACTTCTTTACCAGATAATTTGGTCTCGAGTTGCCTGATTTGATCGCGAAGTCGGGCTGCACCTTCAAAGTCCATGGCTTCGGAGGCTTGCCACATGTCGAGTTCAAGGTCTGTGATGGCACTTAGAATATCGTCTTTACTTAAGGTCAGGTCGGTTGGCTCGAGTGGCGTTTCGGGGGCTTCTTCGCCGCGTATGACCTTACGAATGCTTTTGCTAATTGTGGTCGGTGTGATGTTGTGTTCAAGGTTATAGGCTTCCTGAATAGCTCTGCGCCGATTGGTTTCTGAAATGGCAAACTGCATGGCTGGGGTAATACTGTCACCGTACAAAATCACTTCGCCGCCAACGTTGCGGGCAGCCCGTCCGATTGTTTGGATTAAACTGCGTTCGGAACGCAAAAACCCGGGTTTATCGGCATCAAGTATTGCCACTAAGCTAACTTCCGGCAAGTCCAGCCCTTCACGCAACAAGTTAATCCCGACCAGCACATCAAAATGCCCAAGGCGCAAATCGCGGATAATCTCTTGGCGTTCCATAGTATCAATCTCGGAGTGCAAGTAGCGGGCTTTGACATTATGCGACAGCAAATACTCGGTTAGGTCTTCGGACATGCGTTTGGTCAGGGTCGTGACCAGCACCCGCTCGTCCTTGGCGGCACGAACTCGGATACGCCCAAGTAAATCTTCAACTTGCCCCAAAGTCGGACGAATCTCAATTTGAGGGTCAACTAAACCCGTTGGACGTATCACTTGGTCAATAATCTGGCTCGAGATACTGCGTTCGTATTCGCCGGGGGTAGCAGAGACATAGACCACTTGCCCAACTTTTTCGTAGAACTCCTCGGTTTTTAACGGACGGTTATCCATGCAGCTTGGCAACCTAAACCCATAATCGGATAAGGTTTTTTTGCGGGCATAATCGCCTTTGTACATCCCGCCGATTTGAGAATGCGAAATGTGCGATTCGTCCAAAAACGTAATAAAGTCGTCTGGAAAATAATCCAACAAGGTGTACGGTTTTTCGCCCGGTTGCCGACCATCAATGTGCCGGCTGTAATTCTCAATGCCCGAACAGTAGCCAAGTACCCGCATCATCTCGAGGTCATACAGGGTGCGTTCCTTAATTCGTTGTGCCTCGAGTAACTTACCAACACTGTTAAAATATTCGAGTTGACTAGCAAGTTCAGCTTCGATTCCGGCGATTCCAGCATCTATATTACCTTGCTCGGTCACATAATGCTTGGCGGGATAAATGACGGTGCTGTTGAGGTTTTGCAGGATTTCACCAGTCAAAAGATTAACCACTTGAATCTGCTCGAGGTCATCGCCCCAGAGTTGAAAGCGCATCGGGTGTTCGTCGTAACTACACCAGATTTCTAGCGTATCGCCTTTGGCACGAAAACGCCCCGGTAGCAATTCGATGTCGTTGCGTTCATACTGAATTTGTACAAGGCGCTCTAAAATTGCGTCCCGAGCAATTGGTTTGCCTTTCTCGAGGTACAAATTCATGCGCTTGTACTCTTCGGGGTTGCCAAGTCCGTAAATACAAGAGACACTGGCAACCACAATCACATCTCGGCGGGTCAGTAAACTGCGGGTGGTACTGTGACGCAAACGCTCAATTTCTTGATTGACGGCAGAATCTTTTTCGATGAATAAATCTTTACCAGGAACGTAAGCCTCTGGTTGGTAATAATCATAATAAGAAACAAAGAATTCGACTGCGTTATTGGGGAAGAACTCACGGAATTCACCCGCTAATTGCGCGGTTAGGATTTTGTTGGGAGCAATAATTAAAGCTGGGCGCTGAAGTTGTTCTATTACGCAGGCAGCCGAGTAGGTCTTTCCGGTGCCAGTTGCACCTAAAAGGGTTTGAAACCGAAAACCACTTTCTAAACCATCCACCATTTGGGCAATGGCTTTAGGCTGATCGCCTTTGGCACTAAATTCAGATTCAAGTTTGAAACGTTGATCCACTTTTAACCTCCACCTCGAGTCTCGAGGGTATTTTGGCTATTCTCGAGGATAGAGGTGTTTTCTGTCAATAGCAGAATAGGCTTAGGTGATACAAACAGTCGTAGCTGCGATTGTCATTCTTAAGCTGCCGAAAAAACCATTGCTTCGGATGAGAGTTGAACTTGATTGCGCCAAGCAAAAACTTGGCTGATGACTTGACTTAAATCCAGACGCTCGGTTTCAAACTCGAGTTGCGCTAGTTGGGCTGGGCTTAAACCACTTTCGGAATGCCATGCGGTTTTGCGTTTTAACCAACCTTCAGGTGGCGTAATCCGAAATTGGTAACTCAGCGATAGGCTGGCAGTGGCAAAAATTATCGCATGTTTGAAATCGCCTAGTTTATGGGCAACGATTGAGAAATTGTTGATCGCATACATAATCGAAAAACGCCTTTCTAAACGACAATAAATCTCGAGGGCTTCAGCGTAATTTTCAAGTGCAGCCTCAATGTTTTCTTGGTCAAAAGCATTTCTGCCCAGCTCAAGTAAACCATTGGCAATGCCTTGTTGGTCGCCTAGTTCGCGTTTTAAGCGCAGAGATTCTTGTAGCATGACTTTTTCTAAGGCTAAGTCGCCTTGTTGCCCAGCGATTATCCCTAAGTTGCTGAGTGCATAAGCAATCCCTTGTTTATCGCTCATTTGACGCTTTAAGCGCAGGGATTCGCTAAAATACTCCTTTGCCTTCTCGAGGTCTTGCTGCATGGCATAAATAATCCCAAGGTCGTTGATGCAAATAGCGATAGCATTAACATCGTTTAGCTCAGTAAACATCGTCTGGGCTTTTTCTAAGTGGATTTTTCCAAGGTCGAGATTTCCTTGTTCGCGCTCGAGTAAACCATAAAATTTTTCAGCAATGGCTAAGGCTTGAGCCTCAGATAGCGTTAAAGCAAGTTGTTGGTATTCTTTTACGCTAGCTCGAGCCAAGTCATATTCCGATAATTCTTTAGCCAAACTGGTTTGAGTCCATAAGGCACGTAGTCGAGTTTGATTTGGTTCTGGGTATAAAGCCAAGTAGTGTTTTGCCCATTCGATGCCTTCACGGTGATAGCCGCGCAAGTACCAAAAGTGTTCTAAATTGCCTACCAGCTGCATTCCATATTGATGATCATTTTTTAATCCCCAAGTTAGGACAGTACGAATGTTATCAAACTCTTGCTCGATGCGCCGACTCCATTCGGTTTGTTGTTCGCCCTTGGCATGTAAAAACCACTGTTCGGACAATTTAATTGTCACTGTGGCTAGACCCAACATGGCGTGGGCTTGATTTTCTAAGCTAAGTTGCTGCTGGC
>JANNEE010000677.1:0-1718 GCA_031388325.1 Deinococcales bacterium | reverse complement strand
ATCAGACCAGCCGAAACGATCACGTTTCTGGATTCAGGGGTGAGCAAGCTATCTTGCAAGAAGCCGTAGCCATCCTCGGAGATTTCTAGGAAACCCTGCGCCAGACTGAACCCATCCTCGAGGGCGTGTTTCTCGAGAATTGCCAGTACCAAAGCCTCTTTTTCAAGGTCTTTAGCGTTTTCCACCCCAGCTTTGGTGGCAAGAAGATGAAGTTCGGGAAGGATTTTTTGTTGTAACTCGAGATAATTCATTGTGGACTCCGAGGATTTGTGTATGCTTGTAAACGTACATTACCAATTTTTTGCTCTATGGATGCCAATATCTTTAACTGCAAAATCTTCTAATTTTGAATAAGCAGTCGAAACCGATGATGGAATCAGTGAGAGTAGAAACTGTTTCACACTAGAAACCACCACGGGTTTGATATTGCTATCACTAAACGCATCAATCGGATTGTCTAGTAGGTTTTCTTCAGCAAACCTAAATATCTTTTCAAAAAACATCGGAACACTCTCTATCACTTTCTTCTCTTTCATCGTATCCAGTTGACAGCTAATTGCTTGTGTAAAATCAATAGCTGTTGAATCCGAAGATTTGTCGTATCTAACAGTTGTCAGTATAAGGTCACAACCACCACTTGAACGCCAACTCGTATGACTCTCAATTTCTCTGCGAAAGCTATCAAAAAGTTTAGAGCTATAAAACCATTTTTTCATTTCGGGAATATCAACTTGCTTTAGGTTTTCTATATTTTCATCATCTGTAAAACCAGCAAAAAAGAAATCTATGTGCTTACCTGTACGAAAATGCCAATCTGCGATTTGCGGTATTATTTCTGATTGGGCAAATGAAGAATTGGGAGATGCAAAAACTAATCCAAACATTCGAGAGGTTACGTTACTGTGGGAATAATTGTACTTAAACCTTTGCTGTAGATTGAAACATAACGAAGTGTAATCACTCACCGGATCCATAAGACCTCCCATCTAAAATAAAGTTTAAAGTAGCCCACAACTTCCTTGCTCGAGACCATCCTACCAAAATTCTCATCGTCTCGAGGCTATCAGCTTTGGCTGGCAGTTTTCACAATTCTATTCTGGCATTAACTCATACATTTGTTCCACAACAGCGTTGGCTCTCACTCCAACTTTGGTTAAGTACCACTCAAGGCGGCTCTCGAGTTGCGAACGGCGTTTGTCTTTGGCTGGCAATGTTTGTAACTCGAGACTTAATAATTTAATTTGCTCCATCCATCCAAGCATTTCTTCAAAAATTGGGTTAAAGGCTGGGGTTAAATCTTCTAAAATTGGATTTACTTTTTTGGTTTGTGTTTTTGTTTGGCGCGTCCGTGCAGCTTTTTCTTGGCTTCTTGTGCCTGTTCTTGGTATTGCCTGATTTCCTTTTGCCAGTATTGTTCTATCCACGGGGCATCACCTGCTTTGATTTTACGTTGTTTTTCTTCGTGCCGTTTGACTTGGGTTTCTAAGGATGAGATGCGTTTTTTGAGTCGTTTGTTTTTACCCACATCACCAATCCTCAGTAGACAAAGAAGTCATTTGCATTTTGTGTAATTTGCTGTCTAGTCTCGAGTCAGAATCGGCATAGACGTTATTAAGTCGCTTGGTAATACTCATTTCTTTTGCCCGAAAATCGTTCATTGCCTGTGTGAATAATTCACTACTCGAGATACCCTTGGCTTTGGCGTAACGTTCAGCTTG
>JANNEE010000630.1:0-5585 GCA_031388325.1 Deinococcales bacterium | reverse complement strand
AAAGCCAAATTCGGGCGCATAGATTATTTAATGCACGCCATTGCCTTTACGCCCCGCGAAACCCAAGAAAACCCATTTGTGCAAACTTCGCGTGAAGGTTGGAAAATTGCTTTGGATGTCAGTGCTTACAGCTTACTTGCTCTTGCCCAACGCGCCGCGCCAATTATGCCAGCCGGCTCGAGTATTGTGGCACTGACCTATTATGCCTCCGAAAAAGTTGTACCCAAATACAACGTTATGGGTGTTGCCAAAGCTGCACTCGAGGCAACCAGTCGTTACCTTGCTTATGACCTTGGCAGGGCTGGGATTCGTGTCAATTGTGTTAGCCCGGGACCGATGCGAACCGTTGCCGCCAAAAGTATTCCAGGCTTTACGCAGATGCTCGAGAAGACTGCAAAAATGAGCGCCATGGGCAAGAATGCCTCTTTTGATGATGTTGGCAATATGTGCTTATTTTTGTTCAGTCCAATGTCTGGCGCAACCACAGGCGAAACGATTTACGTCGACGGTGGGTACAGCGTTATGGGTATGGATATTTCGTGAGTGCTTTTTTTCCACCTATTCTTCCTCGAGTAAGGGCAGCGTAACCGTAAAGACCGTACCTGTTCCAAGTTCGGATTTCACAGCCACTGTGCCACCGTGGACTTTGGCGATTTGTGCCACGATTGCTAAACCTAAACCTGCTCCCCTTGAAGTTGCACCTTTGACAAATTTTTCAAAAATCCGAGGCAGTAATTCTGGGGCAATCCCAGCCCCTTGGTCAGTCACGATAAACATCAGGTTTTTATCGTTGGTTATTAACTCGAGTTGTACCTTATCTATCCCTGCTGCTCGAACTGCATTTGAGGTTAGGTTACGCAACAATTGGGCTAAGCGGTCTGGGTCACCAAGCAGTTCTACGGTTTGAGACGGCACAATTATGGCTTTGATATTAAATTCACTGGCAACCCCGTAAAGTAATTCTTTGGCATCTAGCACGTGTGGCACAAGTTCTTGAACCACTTCACCCCTCGAGAGTTGCAACAAGTCAGACACCAAACGGGTCATGTTCTTGGCAACCCGAGTCGCGTCATCAAGGGTTTTACTGCTTTCTGGCGAGGCATCGCGCTTGGCTTGGCGCACATAACCCTCTATCGCCGTGACGGGGGTACGAAGTTCATGGGCAACTTCGGCTAAAAAAGTCTTCTGGGCGGCAAAAGCCGAGTTTAAACGCAAGACCATACGATTTAGGGTGTCAACCAAAACTCCAAGCTCATCTCGAGCGCCAGCGTAGACCAGTGGTTTAAGGTTGCTTTCGCTTAATTCTTGCGCTTGCCGCGCCACACTAATCAGGGGACGCAAACCAAGTTGGGTCAGCAAATACCCACCCAAGACTGCCAACAAAACCAAAATTCCCGTGACAATCAGCGTGGCTACCCGCACTCGAGCCGTCAAATTATTGATGTATTCGGCACTGGCAGCCACCACCAGCACTTGCGGCTTACTTGGCAGGCGTGGCAACGGCTCGAGCAGCACAATTAAATTTTCAGATTGCCAAAAACGCCTTGATTGACCAACTGCCTGAATTTCGGATACTGGAATTTGAAGCTGACTGAGGTTCTGGAACTCCGAACCATCGCTCTTAAAAATAGCCACCCTTGCCCCACCAAGCAGTTCTTGGGCTGGCACAACCCCCGGTGTACTCGAGGCATACAATTGCTGTAACTGGGTTGCATCCGCCTCGAGCAACCCACGCTGATAGGTCTCTAAGGTGTTTAAGACCACGGCACTGACCACTGCCCCTAGCGTCAAGGCAAACAACACCAACAAGGCAGCCATTGCCACAGCCACGCGCCAACGGATACTCATAAGATAGTTATGAGCTTTGAGCTTTGAGGGTTAGCTCATCACCAACAGCCATTATTGCCCTTTTAAGGCATAGCCAATGCCGCGCACGGTACGAATCACACCATAACCATCCATGTCACGCAACTTAGAACGGATATTTGCCATATGCACATCCACAACATTGCTGTTTTCATCTAGGTTACTGCCCCAAACACCACGTTCGATTTCATCTCTGGCATAGACCCGACCGGGTTGACGCGCCAAGAACGCCAGCAATTCAAATTCTTTGGGCGATAAACGAATTTCTTTGGTGTTATAACGCACCAAACGTTTTTCCATATGAATCTCGAGTAAACCCAGCACAATTGCGTCGCCACCACGGTGTTTACGGAGTTGAACCCGCACTCGAGCTACCAATTCGGCGGGTTCAAAGGGTTTGGTTAGGTAATCATCTGCCCCACCCTCGAGTAAGGAGACCTTGGTGCTAATCGCGTCCAAAGCGGTCAGAATAATAATTGGAATATCTGAGGTTTTCCGCACCCGACGGGCAATTTCAGCCCCATCAAAATCCGGTAAACCCAAATCTAAAATGACCAAATCGGGCATCACTTCGCGGGCTGCTGTTAAACCACTCACCCCGTCTATGGCAGTGTGAACCACAAAACCAGCTTCTTCGAGTTCAAAACGCAAGACCCGAGTAATATCAGGGTCGTCTTCGATTACCAAAATTCGTGCAGTCTCAGCCATTTTTCCCACTCCGAGCTTTATTCTAACGTATTATAGCCGCGCTTGTATGTATTCTAAAACTCGAGTTCAACCGTGCGTGGTGTCGGGTCTTTTGCTAGAACATCATCAAGCAATTGGTCAAGTCTCGAGGCGATTGGCATTGAAAAAGTTTCGATAATTTCCCCACTCCGAGAAGTACGAATCCGGGTTGGAATATTATGAACGATAAACGTTACTCCCTTACTGTGGAACGTATAATCTTTAGCTATTTCATTAGAAATTAAAGTCATAAAAACTCCTAAAGGGTATGAATCGTGACGGCGTAATACTCATCTTCCCAACTGACTTTAGCACGAAGCCAACGCCCAACAAACAAATACTCAAAGTTAATGCCTGCCTGACGACTAAGCGTATTGTCTGGCAAATCTTTACTGACTGCAACACCAACCATAATCGTTTCCAGAATTGCGTGATACGGAATTTGTTCGTCTCGAGCCGCTTTATACGCATGAGGACTAATTTCGAGTTGTTGGGCAAATAAGGACTGACTAATCGCCTCGAGTTCCCAATTCAGAATTTCTGAGGTAGAAAAATCAAACCCCTGTTTCATCTAGTTCCAACGCCGCTTGCGTCTAAACCGTCCAACACCGGTATCCGGCACATGGGTCATGCCCAAGTATAATTCCTTGACATTTTCATTCTCGCGCAACTCTGCGCCTGTTCCCTCGAGAACAATCCTGCCATGCTCGAGAACGTAGGCATAATCAGCAATCTCGAGGGCTTTTTTGGCGTTCTGTTCAATCAGCATGACGCTGACCCCTTCGGCATTGATACTGGCAATCGCATTAAAGACTTCTTGGACAAATTTTGGTGCAAGTCCAAGGCTAGGTTCGTCGAGTAAAATCAGTTTGGGACGACTCATTAAAGCCCGTCCAATCGCCAGCATTTGTTGTTCACCACCAGAAAGCGTTCCCGCGTGTTGGCTTTTGCGTTCCTCGAGCCGAGGAAAGCGCTTAAACACATCTTGTAAAGTGCTTTGGGCGGTGGCGCTGTGGTGATACGCACCCAGCATTAAATTTTCAAAAACCGTCAAGTCCTTGAACATCCCCCGACCTTCTGGCACAAGGGCAATGCCACTACGGGCAATACTTTCGGTGTCCTTATGGGTCAGGGTCTGACTTTGAAAAACCACACTACCTTTGCGTGGCTCGTCGTCTATCAAACCCATGATTGTTTTTAAGGTGGTACTTTTACCCGCGCCGTTCGCACCGAGTAGGGTGACGATTTTACCCTGTGGCACTTCCAAAGAAACGCCACGCAGCACAATGGTCTGGCGACTATAACCCGCTTCGATATTCTCGAGTTTTAACATAAAGACACCAAGGCAAAAGGCAAAAGACAAAAGGCAAAAGATAAGGGTTGTTTCATTTTTTTTGTCCCTCGAGTGTTTCGGCTTCTTCGCCTAGGTAAGCAGCAATCACCACAGGGTCGTTGCGGATTTGTTCGGGTGTGCCGTCGGCAATTTTACGCCCATACTCCAAGACCACAATTCGTTCGGCTAGACTCGAGACCACGCGAATATCGTGTTCGACCAGTAAAATACTTAAACCGAGTTCGTTTTTCAGTTCACCTAAGCGCTGCACCAATTCGTCTTTTTCATCCGAAGTTAAACCTGCCACAGGTTCATCCATTAACAAGAGTTTTGGCTCAGACACCAAGGCACGTCCGATTTCGACTATTTTTTGTACTCCATAGGGTAAGCCTCGGACTCGGCGGTCACGGTATGGCTGCAACTCGAGCAGTTCAATCATGGCTTCGGCTCGTTTAATTTGTCGGACCTCGCTCTTGACCCAAGTCGGTGTGCCGAGCATGGCGTGAAATAAACTGACCTTCATATGCTGATGCCGCCCGAGTAATAAATTCTCGAGAACCGTTAAGCCACCAAAAAGCTCGATGTTCTGAAACGTCCTCGAGATTCCAAGACTGGCTACGCTGTCTGGGCTGGCTTTGGTCAGTTCTTGCCCCGCAAATTGAATCGTACCAACTTGGGGTTTATAAAGGGCGGTAATACAGTTAAATAAACTGCTTTTCCCTGCGCCGTTGGGTCCAATCAGCGCCACGGTTTCATTTGTACCAACGCTAAAAGAAACATCGTTGACAGCCGTTACCCCACCAAAACGCAGGGTGACATTTTTTGCTTCAAGTAAGGTACTCATTGTAAATTCCAATTTTTCATATTTTTATTTGAATAAGGGGCGCGAAACTTTGCGCCCCTCGAGAAACAATAATTTAGCGTTCGCTGTTAAAAGAAACCCAGCCGCTCAGTGCCACAAAACCTGGTCGTGGTGCGTAGACACCTTTGACCAAAAAGACGCTGTTGTTGCCTTGACGATCAGTTGGACTAAAGGAAATGCTGTTGAATAAACTGCCTTTCCAATTGGTGATACCTTCCATGGCTTTGACAAAATTATCACGGGTCAAGTTTGGACCAGCACGGCGCAAACCTTCAATGAGCGGTTCGGCAAATGCCCAACCTGCGATGGTCGAAAGTGGGTCGGCTTTGACGGCATCAGGTGCAAGTTTTAAGAGTTCAGCAAAAGCGGCATCGGCTCGAGGGTCGCCGTTTTTACCGTCGGCAAGGGCGGCTGTTGGAATTGGAATGTAACTGGCAATAATTGCACCATTGGCTTGCGTGGCAGGACCAGCTTGGAGAATTGCACCAGCCACCACACTGGAAGCAAGGACTTGTGGCTTATAACCAATTTTAGCCATTTCGCGCAACAAGGAAAGCATGGCATCGCCTGCGGTGTACAACACAAGAGCTTCTGCACCACTGTCTTTGAGTTTCAGGGCTTGCAGTGCCAAGTTGCTCTCGGTTTGTTCATGTGAAACTTCGGCAACCAAATTGGCTTTGCCTTTGAGTTCAGCGATTTCGGCTTTTACGCCACCCAGACCTTCTTTACCAAAGCTATTATTGACATAAGCAACAGCGATTTTATCAAACTTCAAGGTGTTGACGGCATAACGCAACA
>JANNEE010000636.1:0-1852 GCA_031388325.1 Deinococcales bacterium | reverse complement strand
CAAAAATACGCCAGCCAACACCCGATTCAAATTAGCGAATACGCTGCCAGCCACGAAACATTGCTCACTCCAAGCACCGACTACACCGATTATGCAGTCCAGAAAATGAAAATGCTTTACTGGGGTGTTGCACAACGCTATCCACGCATCAAAAACATTAATTGGCTGGATATTGACATGATTCGCTCCAAGTACATCACCCCTTCAAGGGCTGCCGAAAGGCGCAACAATTACCAATTGGTTGGCACAAAACTCGAGGCGATGAAAACCATATTATCAAATCCAATTTTTATTCATAACGAAGCGCTTGAACCAAGCGTCATGCCAAGCCGATTTCCCAATAAAATTTTGGCACGCCTCCCCTTTGATGTCACGGCTTGGATTAAAACCTTTGAACCATTGCCAGACAAAGTGCAGTACCTGCTTGACAACTCTGTGGTTGCCGAAAGCCGAACCATTCCCTACATTGCTAAACTCCCCGCCCTTGAGAAAGGCAAACACAGCCTCGAGCTACGGGTATTTGACACCAAGAACAAATTGTTGCTCTCGAGAACTCAGGTCTTTCAAGCCGAGTAAAAGGAACACTTATGCCTCATGGGTCAATCACTGCTGTCATTGCTGCACCTAGCGCCGAGGTTTTTGCGGTGTTTCATGATTACCACAAAAGACTCGAGTGGGACACCTTGTTAAAAGCAGCTTATTTAACCGATGGTTGGGAATCGGCGCAGCTTGATGCAACCTCGGTTTGTGTCGGACGAATTGAGCTAGGTGGGTTTGCGGTTAAAACCAAGTATATTTCGTTCAAACCGCCATTTTTGGCGGCAATTCAATTGGTCAATCAACCGCCTTTTTTTGCAAAATTTGCCGCCACGATTCGGCATCGTGATTTACCAAATGGCATCTCCGAAATTGAGTACAAATACAATTTTACGGCACGCCCAAGGTGGTTAGGGTGGTTACTTGACCCAATCATGACCCTGATATTTCGGCTTGAAACCAAAAAAAGACTTGGCGCACTGGCAGCATTTTTTACGCCAATATCGTAATATGATTTTATGACCACACTCAAAGACCTGCGCCGCCTTGCGGTCAGTCAAACACTTTTTACGCCCGACAGCCTCGAGAATGCCCTAGAAAAACTTGGATTTGTCCAAGCCGACCCAATTCGCGCTCCAGCAAGGGCGCAAGACCTGATTCTTCGCCCTCGAGTGCAGAATTATAAGGCTGGAAGGCTCGAGACACAGTACCCAAAACTGAGTATTGATGAGGATTACTTTGTCAATTACGGCTTTTTACAACAATCCCTACGCTCACTTTTTCACCCTCGAGTCCGCGAAAAAACCCTTAAAATCGAAGGTGACGCACCCGATTTATTGCCAGCCGTCCTAGAATTTGTGCGTCAGAACGGCGCAAGTCACCCAAAAGCCTTAGAAACACATTTTGGTAAAACCCGAGTTGGCAATTACTGGGGCGGAAATTCTAACGCCACCACTCAAGCGCTTGAAGGGCTGCATTACCAAGGGCAGTTGCGGGTCGCAGGGCGCGAAAAGGGCATTAAGGTTTATGAGGCTGTAGCGCACAATTCACAAAATTTAACACCCGAAACTCGAGCCACGGGAATACTCGAGTTAATCCTAAAGAATTACGCGCCTTTGCCTTTAAGCAGTTTGTTGCAGCTTTGTTCTTTTTCTGGGCTTGGCGCACCAAGTCTTAAACCGCTGACCCGCAAACTGGCGCAGCAACAAGAGACGGTGCTGGTGGACGGGATAAAATGGGTGATGCCGCTTCTCGAGCCAAATGTTGAGCCTCTCGAGACGGTGACGCTGCTTGCACCATTTGACCCGATTGTTTG
>JANNEE010000603.1:0-7168 GCA_031388325.1 Deinococcales bacterium | reverse complement strand
GTAAGCAAGTACCACTTTTTTCTTAGCCATTTTAATTTCTCCTGATTTGATTTTTTGAGTACCCATCGAAGAGGGGTCGAGCGTAGCGAGCGCCCAAAGCCCGAAGGTGCTGCTTTAGGGGCAAGAGAGGGGGAGTACCGTTTCCCAGCATAAACCACCCAAAGCGCACAGGTATACCTTGAGCCTTAGCTGCCTCGTCGGGTGGAATCGTATGTCATTGCATAATTATACATTTGTTTTGAGAAATTATGCAATAGGGCAAACACCTTGAGTAAAAGTCCTAAACTTAAATCATGTGGTTGATCTATTTTTTACTTTTCTTCTCGAGCCTGAGCCTAGCGCAAACAGCCACACCGCAGACCCAACGTCAAGGCATCCTCGAGTTTGAATTTGACCCCGACGAAGGTGTTTTTATAGCGCGAATTTCTGATGCAAATGGGACGAAGCCCTTAACCGTGGATTCCTTGGAACTTGATGTGATTGATATTGATGGTAAAACCCTGCGAGTTCTAGCCCAAAAACTCGAGAAAAGTGTTTTTAAGGCAACCCTAGATTTATCAGAAGGCGAACACAACCTAATTGCTCGAGTCAAAGCAGGTGAATTGGTTCTGGATGGTCAGTACACGCTTGGGGTTGGAAAATCGGTGACTGAAGGGCGTTTTGGGCTTGTGCCACCGAATCCAGAAGTTGGGCGTTTAAGTTGGATAATCGGGGCTTTAATTGGTCTGCCGCTTATTTTGGGTTTACTGATTGGGATTTTTGCGGTACTAAACAATCTGATTAACCCTAAACGTCCTAAAACTGCCGCTTAAGCCAAGCAGCATGGGCATCTTTGGCGTGTTGTTTCATTTCACAATGCCAAATAGGAACTTCTTTGATGTTCCAGTATTGCAAACCTAAATCTTCATGCGAACGGGTCAGAACTCCGCCCGTCACTTCGCACAAATAAACCGTACTCACCAGTGTATACAACCCGTATTCAGGACTTGGAAACCGTGTGTAAACCTTGACTAGCTCGAGGATTTGTACTTCTAAACCTGTTTCTTCTTTGGCTTCCCGAATTGCGCCTTGCTCGGGCGATTCTCCTGCTTCGACCAGACCACACGGCAAGCACCATTTTTGGTTATCGGTGCGCTTCATCAGTAGAATTTTACCACTCAGGTCAAAAATAGCTGCATCTGAACCCAAAACAGGGCAAACTCCAAGTTTGCCAAGGTCTTTTTTGAGGTTGGCTCGAGCCTTGGCAATCGGCATCTCGAGGGCATGACCATAATACTCAGCCGTTAGCTCGAGCAGTTGCTGGTAACGCTGACGGTCATAAATATCCTTGGTGTAATACAGCCCAAGTTTGGCTATTGACTGTAGTTTCTCGAGTAGGGGTAGTGGGTTCATTTGGCAAAAAATAACATAAAACCCCTCATCTATTTTAAGGTCTTGCCTTGTACGCTCAAGTCCATGAAACATTTTTTTGCTTTGATTATTTTGCTTGGTTTTGCATTGGCAGCCCCAAGCAGTACCACGCTCAAATCTGGTGTGTTCTTTGCGGCGGCTGGTACAGATGCCAAAGTGCGTTTTGAATTTAAGTTCGGTTCAGAACTGCTTTTTAATCGGGCTGGCTCGAGTACACTTCTGCTCGAGACTCCTTGGTCTAAAAAACCGGTTGAATTGGTGCTTGAAAAGGGTCTGCCATATAAGGATTTACCCGATGAGTACCATGTTTCGCTCGAGCCTGTTGTGGCGGCGGTGCGTGTGCCTGTGGGTACAAAAGCGGGTATTTATCTGGTCAAGCTGACTTCCGAGGTTTTTTTGTGCGATAACGTTATCAAGGTCTGTTTTATTGACCGGGCTACAGGTTCGCTCGAGATTCGGGTCGGTGTGGGTAAGGATGTGCCTGTGGTTGTGGAATTTGTTCGTCCAACTCGATGACCGAGCCGCTCTCCAACCCGATGACCGAGCCAGTAAACCCTGAGCCAATCAAAGTCGGTGTTTTGCGTGAACGCATTTGGTCAGATTTGGTACAGCACAACGCGGCAGCTTTTCCTCTGCCGCCGCATGGTCATAATCCCAATTTTAAGGGCGCTCGAGCCGCCGCCAAGCAGTTGTTAAAGCATCCACTTTTAATGTCTGCCAAGGTGGTGCTGGTTGGTATGGAAGCGGCGCTGTTGCCACTTCGCGGTTTGTTGCTCGAGGCGGGTAAAACCTTGGTTGTGCCGCACCGAACCAAGTCTGGCGCATTTTGGCGGCTCGAGCAGGTAGATAAATCGGCAGCTCGAATTGAGAATTTTCATGTTTTTGGTGTGGCGTGTAATTTAGATACAGTTGAATTGGCGGCGCTTGCCAGTGTTGCTGTGGCGAAGAACGGCGCACGGTTGTCTAAGGGCTTTGGTTTTGGGGCAAAAGGAGCGCCAATTGATGTGCCTACTTTAACCATTGTTCATTCGCGGATGGTGTTTTTGAGGCTCGAGGTGGCAGCCGATTCTTGGGTGCAGGGCTTTGCGACTCCCGAACAACTTACATTTATAGGGCGGAAAGAGGTAGACTAGGGCTATGTTTGTATTGGGGGCAATTTTCCAAGCACTGCCTTTTGAGGTGGGTGCAGTATGCGCTTAGAAGGAGCGGCGATTGTTTCTGGTGAGAATCGCATTTCAGTGACGGCGGGTTGGATTATTGGGGTGCATCGCGATAGGCGCAAATCTAAAGGTGAGGTGCGGGTCGGAGATTCGGCTCGGCGACGTAAACCACCCAACGAAGTGGCTGATTTGGTCGGTACAGGGCGCTTATGGGTGGCTCGTGGTGAATTTGAGATTCTCGAGTCGGATGCCAAGCGTCATGCTAAGGGCGTAACCATGCGTCTGGTCGTCACTGAGCTTTTAATGTATGTGGTCTCTTTGACTCCGCTTGAATTGGCAGCCAAGGGTTCGATGCGTTGGGCGTTTAGAGCTTTGTTTGTGCCAACCGATGCACAACTAACCCGTTTACCTGTGGAAGAATTGACTCGCCCAAGTGCCAGTACCATCGAAGAGAGTGCTTTTTATGCTTCGCATCAACCAGTTCCTAAAGCTCAGCCGGTTCAAGCCCCTGCTGTCGTCGTATCAAATTTTGTTCCAACCATGCTTGCGCCGCCGCCAATGGTTTCGCAGGCGGTTATCGAATTAGATTTAGATGATATTGGGGAAGATGCCCAAACCCCAAAGCCCGATAATACTGAAAAAGCCGCGTTGCTGGCGTATTTGCAAAGTCTGGCTTATCCTGATGACGCTTGAATCCATATTTTGAAGCACTCGAGTAAATCTTTAGGGTGACAAGCTGCGTTGATTTTCCAGCCGAGACTCTGGGCAAGGTCTCGAGTCAGTTCGCTTGGGGAAATTCCAGATTGACGCAGGGTTTTTATGCTCAGGGCATGGTCGCGTTTGGCTAAGCGTTTACCTTGGAAATCGGTTAAGAGCGGGACATGATAAAAACGTGGTGGTTTGGCGTTAAATGCTTTGTAAAGTAAAATTTGCCTTGCGGTACTGCCCAGTAAATCTTGTCCACGCAGCACATCGGTGATTTGCATTTCAAGGTCATCTACCACACAAGCCAGTTGGTATGCCCATGCGCCATCATTGCGGCGAATCACAAAATCGCCAATGGTATTTTGGACATTTTCTGTAATCGTGCCGCAGACACCATCGGTAAAGGCAATTTCTACATCGGATACTCGGAAACGCAAGGCTGTGGCTCGAGCATGGGTTGTGCGGGTGCGGCATGTGCCAGCGTAACGTGGTTCGGTGTTGTGCGGTGCGGAAACTACATTCTGGATGTCTTTTCGACTGCATGAACAAGGGTAGGTCTCGAGCCGAGTGGCGTAATTAGCATACAAGTCGGGGCGTTCTGACTGAATGTAGGATGCAAATTCGCCGCCGATGTCCCAGCCTTCATCCCAATCTAAGCCAAGCCATTCAAGGTCGCGCAGGATTTGGTCGGCTGCGCTAAAGCGAATACGGCTGGTATCTAAGTCCTCGAGTCGCAAAATAAACTTACCATTGTTAGCTCGAGCTTGTAACCAACAAAGCAAGGCAGTACGGGCATTGCCGAGGTGCATTTCACCGGTTGGACTAGGAGCAAAGCGTCCTCTGAACATGGTGGCAGTATAAAAGACCAATGGGCAGCATTGGTCTGTAGGGGGATGGGTGGAGCAATTTATGAGTGGGCAAGTTGAGGTTCTTGTTCGAGTTGTGCCGCCAGATTCTTGAGGATTTTTGCTAAGCGACGACGAATTGATGGTTGTTTTGGTTGAAGGCTAAGGTTGTGGGCTTCTTGATGTAGAAACTTTAGGTGTTCTTGACCAATCTCGAGGATTTCAGGGTAAGGGTTCATTTGTAACCTCCTAAGTTAAATATAAAACACAATCTTATATTTTGTCAAGTCTATTTTACAATTGATATAGCTTACTTGCACCAAAACTAAAATTTAGAAAATTAGTTTTTTATTACTCGAATTTGAAAGAAGACTCAAAACAAGGTATGCTGAGCCGTAATGAAACCAATCGCAGTGGTCAAATACGGTGGCAATGCCATGAAAAACCTCGAGTTACGCCGAGCCATCGCCCAAGAAATCGCGGGCTTGCGCCAAACTCGCCGTGTGGTTGTGGTGCATGGCGGTGGACCAGTGATCGAACGCGACCTTGGGCGGTTAGGCATCGAATCTAATTTTGTACGTGGTTTACGGGTCACGACCCCCGAAGCCCTCGAGGTGATCGAAAAAGCTATCACTGCCCTAAGTAAAGAATTAGCACAAGACATCGGACTTGCCATTGGCTTAACCGGACGCGACATGCAGCTTTTAGAAGCCAAGGTTCTCGAGCCAGAATTGGGACGGGTTGGACGGGTGCATCGCGTCAACACCGAACTGATTCAAACCCTTTTAGCCCAAGACATCACCCCTGTAATTGGTTGTATCGCCACCGATAAAGATGGCGAGCCGCTTAACGTCAATGCGGATTGGGCGGCTGGGGCAGTGGCTGGAATGCTTAACAGTGAAATAATTTTCTTAACTGATGTTTCTGGTGTACTGCAAGACCCCCAAGACCCAAGCAGTTTACAAGCTGTGCTGCTCGAGCAGCAAGCCAAAACTTGGATTGACCAAGGCATTATTTCTGGTGGCATGATTCCCAAAGTCGAAGCTGCCTTAAATGCCCTAAGCATGGGCGCACCTAAAGCCACCATTGCCAGTGGTATGAAGGCTGGTGTCCTCGAGTTGGCTGTGGCTGGTCTGGCTGGCACAACCTTTAGCCCTGATAGACTGGACAAATGAAACGCCCAAACCGCCAAACCATCGAAACCGACATCAGCGATACAATTCTCGAGTTGCGTCTGCCCAACACCCATGCCAGACATCAAATCACTGGGGCGGCGGTACTTTTATGGAACACTTGGAAACGTAAACCAGATTTTGAGCAAGGGGTACAAGCCGTGATTAAAAAATATGCTGTCACAGAAGCTACGGCTCGAGCCGATGCAAGCAGACTGCTTAACTACTTTGAAGAATCTGGCTTACTCGAGTGACAATTGCTTTTTGATAATCAGGCTAGAATCCGCTTATGAAATGGTTGATTTGCCTTATTTTTCTTTTGTTCTCGAGCGGTTTAGCCCAAAGCGCTGCCGCCAAGCCCAATCTTCAAGCTGAGGCAATTGCCGACCAAACCGTGCGTGATTGGCTTCTGGGTAAATTTAAGCCAGTCACACTTGACCCTAAAGCGCTCGAGGGCGAGACTGACCCAACAGTGTTACTGCAAAAGCAATTGCGAGCTTTAACCCAACAAGTCCAATTTGCTCCAGCCCCCAAGGATGCGCGGGTCAGTTTTGATTTGCGTCGCGTCACCGAGGACGGTGCGGCTCGAGTTTACACTTATCCAGTTACTTCTAACTCGTTGGGCGATGAATTACTGACGATTACCTTGGTGCAAAATGGTCAGACATGGCAAGCCGAATCGGTGCGAATTGGTACAAATGCAGATTTAATCCCAGAATTTGTCAAAACCATTTGGGGTGCTTGGTTATTTGCGGCACTTTCGGCGTTGCTGCTCTGGGCGAGTATCGCTAAAACCCCTTGGCGCACACTTCTCGAGCAGAGTATTCAGACGGTTAAAGCCTATAAAGGGATTTATATTGGTACATTTGTGGTCTTTTTTGGTTTATTTGCCATTGGAACACTGGTTGGCTTAGCAAATCCAAGCATCACCAAAGCCATCGGCGAATTTTTACGCACGGTGCTTTCGGCAAATGGTGTGGCAGAACTAACCCAGACCAATGTTGCCAGTGCTGCTTTTGGCATCACTTGGAATAATTTGCGCTCGGGGATTTTCTTAACCAGTTATGTTCCGGGCAGCTTTTTTGCTGTTCCAGCTTATTTGATTGGTTTGTTCCAGTATCCATTCTATGGTCTGGCACTTGCGCCCGTTGGTACACTGCCATTAGGTGCATGGTTGCTGCATATTCCAACAATTTTAATAGAACTCGGTTCATACATTTTTATTGTGGCTTCAAGTGGGGTGCTGCTTTTTCGCATTGTTAAAAAGACCCCTTGGAGCTTTGCGTTTCTCGAGTACACCCGCTCTTTACCTTTGGCAATTAGCTTTTTGGTTTTAGCTGCATGGTACGAAGCCTTTGAAATCATTGTTCTCATCCCGCTTGTTCTCAAATAAGGTTGTGAGAACCTATCAAAATAGACTTGTGAAGACCTATCAAAAAATTGCTTTCGGGGTTTTAACTTTTGGTATTTTGCTGTACTTGGGTTTGCTAACTTGGGTTGGTGCAGTCTCGAGCAGCGACACTCCAATAAAAGCCGATGCCGTTATTGTGCTAGGCGCTCAAGCCTATTACCCTGCTGGACGCTGGAATCCCTGTCTGGTGGCTCGAGTCAAACGCGGTGTGGAATTGGTTCAGGCTGGGTTTGCGCCACGCCTCGTTTTAAGCGGCGGGGTGGACAAAGAAGATGGGACAGTCGAAGCCGAAGTAATGCAGGACATTGCGGTTTCTTTTGGACTGCAAAAAGAACAAACCATACTCGAGCCACGCAGTACCAGCACTGCCGAGAATTTGCGTTTTTCAAAATCTCTACTCAGCAGTCCTCGAGTGCTGATTGTTTCAGACCCGTTTCATTTGGCTCGGGCGGGTGCATTGGCAAC
>JANNEE010000600.1:0-2018 GCA_031388325.1 Deinococcales bacterium | reverse complement strand
ATAAGCCGTGAGTTCGTCTCGAGTCGTGAAATCTTGTTTAAGCTCCATACTTTATTATGGCGTTTGCCTCACGCACGGTGCTTGGTGACAGGCTACACTTAGAACAATGAAACGATTTTTAATGGTGGTGTTATTGGCGCTCCTGCCAATTGCCAAAGCCCAAACCCTCGAGATTGCTGCTGCATTTCCGTTCTCAGCCCAGATTGCCTTGTCTGATGTGGCGATTTCCGAGGCACTCTCTTTTGGTTTTGCCGTATCCACCGAGCGCTTAAAAGTCTCGAGCAGTGCAGTCTTGGACATTGCTCCAATTGGTTCTGCCCAAGCCTTACTCAGTCTTGAATGGGCATATGTCGGGCGTTTTCGGGTTTTATTGGCGACTCGAGCCACCTTGGGTTCGGCAACCCTCAATTTAAGCGGGGCATTCTGGAATGCTGCGCCCGCCAATTTTGATGCTTTTGAAATTTTTGCCGCCGACCCATTGCCAAACTCGACCAGTGGTTCACGCATAGATTTTGGTTTAGGTTTACGTATCTCGAGAAGTTTATCGTTGTTTGGGAATTTTCGGTTCGGTTCGGATACCTCGAGTAATTCGCTACAACTGCGGTATCGCAGTCAAGGCTTGGAACTTTTTGCTGGCGTTTTTACGGGTTCGCAATTGGGCAATACTGTCTATTTGGTGCAGTCTGGCTTGAGTACCGAATTTGAGGAGGCTGGGCTACGTCTTTCATTTGGGGCTGGGATTGGTTTATTGGCTTCAAATTTTACTTTTGAAACCAATTTTGGAGTGTCATGGCAATTAGCCGAAGAACTTGGACTTGGTTTAAGTCTGTACTATCAACCTTGGCGCTCGGATGTCCTGCCACTTCGCGGTTCGCTCGAGTTTCGGGTTGCACCGGGCTTTGGCACAATCTTTTTGACTGGCTTTGCTGGACTGAACAGCTTCAATAATTTCAATTGGGGAGTGCGCTTAAGTTACCGAATTGGTCTCGAGGAACTATTTCCATCTTAAAATCTCATCTGATTCAAAAGTAGCGTGATACATTTTTTGCCGTGAGCAATCTTTATCATCTTCCAGCCGGTCCAAACCTTCCCGAAGTGATCAATGTCGTGATTGAAGTGCCAAGGGGCAGTGCCAATAAGTACGAGTACGACAAAGAACTTGGGGTGATTAAACTTGATCGGGTTTTGTACGCTGCCATGCAGTATCCCGGTGATTATGGTTTTATCCCTAGTACCTTGGGCGGCGACGGCGACCCTTTGGATGCCTTAATTCTCTCCACCCATCCATTTTTGCCCGGTGTGCTTGTGGAGTGCCGTGTGCTTGGAATGCTCGAGATGTCTGATGACAAAGGGCGCGACGAGAAGGTTCTGGCTGTGCCAGCCGACGACCCGCGATGGGATGACCTGCAAACCCTGACCGATGTACGTTCGCACCGTCTAGCCGAAATCGAACATTTTTTTCTCGAGTACAAAACCTTAGAAGGCAAAACCGTAACCTCAGAAGGTTGGCGTTCCAAAGAAGATGCCATGAAGTGTATTTTAGATGCTGTCGAGCGCGGCAAAAAATAATACTTTCCTAAGCTCAATACTTTAAGGGGGGATTATTTCCCTCCTCTTTTTTGCGTTGTCTAAAATGCCAAGTGTTTTTTGTACAGGGCGTATAATTCTTGGTCGCTTGTTCAACTCGAGTCTCGAGTGCAGATATAAAGGAATAACTTGTGAAAATACTGCTGACTTACTTAAAACCGCATCGTAACCTAGTCATCATCACGCTTTTACTGGCGGCGACCAATACTGGTTTTTCTTTGCTCGACCCGATTATCACTGGGCAACTGGTCAAACTTGCTTTTAACCAAGAGACCAAGCCACTTGATTGGGCTGCCTTTCTGCCGACCGTGCTGACCTTATTAGGGGCAAGTGTTGGTGTGGCTATGGTTAGCCGCATTGCCAAGAATTTCCAAGATTATTATTTGAATGTAATTGTGCAAAAATTTGGCGCTCAGGTTTTCTCGGATGGT
>JANNEE010000599.1:0-1873 GCA_031388325.1 Deinococcales bacterium | reverse complement strand
AAAGGAATCGTATTAGACCCAACTATTGGATTTGTCAACGACTTTATTAATTCTATACAAACGTATTTCTCGAGAAACTCGTGCCATATACTTTTTCTAAAGTCGGCGCAGCATCACCGCTAAACCATTTGCTCCACCCATGCACAGACTGGCTAAACCAATTTCTTTTTGTTGCTGTTCTAAGGCATGAAGCAGCGTCACCAGTATTCTTGCGCCACTGCATCCAATTGGATGCCCCAAGGCTACAGCCCCACCATTGATATTGACTTTACTGGGGTCAATGCCGAGTTCTCGAGTCACAGCGAGGGCTTGGACGGCAAAGGCTTCGTTCAATTCAAATAAATCAATGTCAGCTAAACTCATTTTTTGCTGCTCGAGTAATTTTCTTGTGGCTGGCACGGGTGAGAGTGTAAACCATTTTGGCTCGAGTCCAGAAGTGGCATACCCGACAATCTCTGCCAGAGGTTTTAGCCCGTGGGCTTTGGCGGCATCTTCGGACATGACTACAAGCGCGGCTGCCCCGTCGTTGATACCGGGTGCGTTACCCGCCGTGACCGAACCATCTTTTTGAAAGGCTGGACGGAGTTTACTTAAACTCTCTAAGCTCGAGTCGCTTCGAGGGGTTTCATCGGTGTCTAAGATTACTGTGCCTTTTTTGGTCTCGAGGGTGATTGCTGCAATTTCGGACTTAAAACGCCCCGCCTCGATTGCCGCGACTGCTTTTTGATGCGAATACAGTGCAAATTCGTCTTGCTCGAGTCTCGAGAACCCCATTTCTCTGGCGGTTAGTTCGGCAGCGTCGCCCATACGCCAATGCTCGAAGGCACACCATAATCCATCGAGCATATTGGCATCTTTGAGTTCTTGATGTCCAGCCTTGAAGCCTTCCCGAGCGCCAAACATCAGGTAAGGTGCGTTGCTCATGCTTTCCATACCGCCAGCCACGGCAATCCTAAAGTCTCCTGCTCGAATTCCAGAAGCTGCCATCATCACCGCTTTCATCCCCGAGCCACAAACCACATTGACCGTGGTTGCGCCACTCGAGGGCAGCATTCCCGCGTTTAATGCCGCTTGACGGGCTGGGTTCTGCCCTACGCCAGCTTGTACCACGTTTCCCATGATGGCTTCTTCGACCAAGCTAGGCTCGAGTCCCGCCTTGGCTATTGCAGCCCGAATTACATGTGAACCGAGTTGTGGGGCGGTTAGCCCTCCTAAGCCTCCCAAAAAACGTCCAATTGGAGTCCGCAGCGCCGAAACAATTACAGATTTCATAGTCATTATTCTACATGGAAACCCTTTGGTCTCGAGCCTCGTATTGCTAACTATGGACTGGATTCCCAATGCACTCTTTGTTTTAATTTGGCTTGGCGCTCTGGTGGCGACTTTTATTCCAGTTATTCCAGCCACATTACTGATTTGGGGAGCGGCACTGCTTCATGCGCTTTTGACTGGTTTTCAGCCTTTGACTTGGGGGTATTTACTGGCGCTGGGCGTTCTGGCGGCTGCCGCCATGCTGGTGGATAATCTGGCAGCCGCTTGGGGTGCAAAAAAATTTGGTGGCTCGAGTTATGCGGCTTGGGGTGCGCTGATTGGTGGAATTCTTGGGATTTTTTTAGGTCCAATTGGTTTTTTAATCGCGCCGTTTATTGGTGCGGTGCTTGCCGAAGTTCTGTTTGCCAAAAAAACCTGGCTCGAGGCTGGCAAAAGTGGTTTTGGTACATTGCTGGGTATTCTTGGCGGGGTTGGTATGAAACTGCTGATTCATGTCGGAATGGGTATCTTGGTTTTGATACAAATTTTTTAACCTATGCTTAAGTTTGACAATCTGAATCCTTACCGCCATGTAGAGTGGTGTTGATGGCTTTAGGCTTAA
>JANNEE010000598.1:0-9153 GCA_031388325.1 Deinococcales bacterium | reverse complement strand
CGAGCAGTTGCTGGGCAGTTTCGGGCAGGTGGGCAAGGCGGCTTTTTACCAAGTCTTGCCATTGGCTGGTGTCGGAATTGCTTTTCAGTAACTCGAGTAAGAAAAATGGGTTTCCGCCGCTCTTTTTGTGTAATTGCAGCGAGTCAGTTTGTCGTCCTAGGGTTTGCACCAGTTGATTAACGGCGGCAGGGCTGATGCCACCGACCTCTATTCTAATGCCCAGTTGTTCTCGAGTAATCAGTTCAAAAACGCTTTTGAGGTCGCTGCGTGGTTGTTCGGTATCGCGCAGGGTTGCCAGTACCAATAAGCCTTGCGGTGACGGATTATGTACCAAATGCAGCAACAACTCTACGGAAGTTTTATCTGCCCACTGTAAGTCGTCAAGCAGTAGCACTGTTGGGCGCTCTGGGTGGCAGAACAGGGCGGTAATCGCGGCGAATAAGTGTTCTTTGCTTGGTTCGATTTGGGTGGCACTTATCGTATCGGGTAAGAATGCCGCCAATGCCTGTTGCCAAAGTCGGTTAAAATGACCAATCGATTGTTGACTTAGAGCCTGCCGCACGGCTCGTTCAAAAACCCCAAGCGAAACACCAGTTGGCGATGCCACTCCACTTAAGACAAACAAATCGTGACCACGAATGGCTTCTTTGGCTAAACGGGTTTTGCCAACCCCCGGTTCGCCAGACAACACCACCAACCGCGCCAATTTACTTTTGGCACGCTTTAGTTCGCTGTCTATTTGTTTCAATTCGTGGTCACGTCCAAAGAGTGGCACTTGTGTTTCCTCCAAACCCAAGGAAAGCGAAATGGTCGGATGCTGACTGCGAAATTCGTCATGGAGTGCGGCTTTACAGGCTTTAGGGTTTTCTCGAGCGAGGCTCAGGGCGGTTTTTGTGGCGTTGCTTGGACTTAACTCGAGTTCGTCTTGTAAGCGCTTCTCGAGTCTTAGATAAGCGGTTTGGGCTTTGATTTCGCGTCCAACTGCGCCAGCACATAAAATCAATAAGCGAGTCGCATCTTCGCGGGGTGGCAAATGTGCAGCTTGGGTGATTTCAAGGTGTTGCAGCGCATGTTCAAAGTCTTTTTGCTGCAAAAAATACCGTGCTAATCGCCAGTTCAGTTCGGCGTGGGTTTCCTCGAGTTGTTCGCGCTGACTCAGTAACCATTCTTCAAATTCTGCGCCAAAACCATCTTCCCACTCGGGCAGCCGCACCCCCTCAAGAAATACTTCACGGCGAAGCTCGAGCGCTTGCTGCCAAATTTCGTGGTTTTGGGATTCGAGGGCTTTGGTAAAAACATGGACATCGCAGTAAAAACCACTTTGCAAAAAAAGCGTTTCGTTGTCGCCCATTAAGTGCTTTTTGATTGCGTCGCGGATTGTCACTCGAGCCGCCGAAACACTGTTTAAGGGGTCTGAGGCATTCGACCAGAGCAATTGCGCCAAGTCGCGGCGTGATGCCCTGCCTTTGATTGCCAAGTACGCCAGCACCAGCATTGGTTTTAAGCCAAGTTTGATGACCCGCCGATTGAACTCGAGACGAGGTGAGCCAAGCAAGTGCAGTGCAAGGGTCATGTTTAACCATTCTACCCATTGGTGGGGAATTTGCGTCCATGGGATAATTTACAAATTCAAGTCTGAAAGCGCCCTGAATAAATTTGTGGTGTTTATCACAATACATTTTGTCTCGTTTGCTTTTTTTTTATGGTGGCGGGTATCATGGCTGCCTAACTATTCGTCTTTTCGTTCTTGGTTTTAATAATTTTTTAGGAGATGTGAAACGTATGCCACCACTTGAAATCACCACAGATACGGTGATTGTCGGTGCGGGAATTTCTGGCTTGATTGCAGCGCACAAGCTAATCGAAGCTGGCGTGGATGTGGTTGTTCTCGAGGCTGCCCCGCGTGTCGGAGGTCGCTTGCTGACCAAAGTGCTACCCGATGGAACAGCTTTTGACCTTGGTGGGCAATGGCTAGGTCCTGAAATGTGGCGTGTGACTCGGCTGGTGCAAGAACTGGGTTTAGCTACTTTTGCCCAAAACGAAATTGGTCGAATGGACTTAAGCGCTCAACCGCTCTCGAGTATGGACAAACTGACTCAGGCAGAATGGGCATGGTTCACGGCTAAAATTGGTTGGCTGGTCGATCAAGTCAATGTCGAACGCCCCGCCGAAACGCCCAATGCTTCACAACTCGATGTGATGAGCGTTGAAGAATGGAAATGCCAGAATCTCGAGTCTGAGTACCTGCGCCATTTATTTGACCAACTGATTCGCACCGAGTACACCATCGAACCCAAGGATTTTTCGATGCTGTTTTTACTCTACAGTGTTCGCAGTGCTGGCGGTTTTGAGGATTTGATAGACCTTGATGGCGGCAACCACACCATGCGACTGACCGAAGGAATGCAGGTGATTTGCACCAAACTTGCCGAAGAACTTGGTGACCGACTGCACCTTAATTCCCAAGCCTATGAACTCGAGCATTCAGAAACGGGGGTGCGGGTTATATCAGAAGGCTTTAGTGTCACGGCTAAACACGCGATTGTCGCAATCCCGCCCAACCAAGCCCAACGCATAGATTTTGACCCTGTGCTGCCACGCCGCCGTATGAAGTTAATGCAGCGTCTCGAGATGGGCAGTGTGATTAAGTGCTTTGCGATTTACGACCGTCCGTTCTGGCGCAGCCAAACCCTAAAAGCTGTAGACCCAGACAACCTGATTTTTGACCATGCCATGGATGCCTCGAGCCATGATGACAAGCACCCAGCCCTCGTAGCCTTTATTGGCGGCGACGATGCCGTATTTTGGTCTGACCGTCCGGCTGGAACGCGCCGCCGCGCTGTGCTGGAAAACCTCGCCATGATTTACGGCGACGAAGCGCTTTACCCCCGCGATTACTTTGACCACGACTGGATGACCGAGCCATTTATTGGCGGAGGCTACCAGTGTTATGCCCCGCCCGGTGTGATGACCAACGGCTTTGAAGAACTGCGCGACCCAATTGGTAGAATTCACTTTGCGGGAACAGAAACTGCCGTTTGGTATTATGGCTATGTCGAAGGGGCAATCGAAGCAGGCGAACGGGCTGCGCTCGAGGTGCAAAAAGCCCTTGGTAAAGAACACAAAGAAGAGACCTAAATTGACTTAAAATTCGGGTTTTTTAGCCAATTCTCAACTACTTCTGGGTCAGATGGGGCAGCAAAAATATGACCTTGAATCGCATGACAATTGAGTAATTTTAATTGCTCGAGTTGAGCTTTTGTTTCCACACCTTCAACCACGACCTTAACCTTCAGATGTTTACAAAAGGCGGTTAAACCCTCGAGAATGGTGTGTGAACTTGTTTGTTGGATAAAACTTTGGTCAATTTTAACGGTATCTATTGGCAACTGATTAAAATAACTCAGGTTAGAATATCCTGTACCAAAGTCATCTATTGCTATTTTGATGCCCATTTGACGAAACATCACCAGTTGTTCGGCAACATTGGGTTGGGCAAGGGCAGCTTCAAGCAATTCGATTTGAATGTATTGGGCGACAATTTGGTACTGCTCGAGTTTTTGTTGTAGCAATTTGGTGAAGGTCAATTGTCCGACTTGTGCCAATGGAATATTGATTGAAACAGGAACAATTTCTAAGCCCAGTATTTTCCAAGTTTGTAATTGCCAACAAACTTCCTCTATTATCCAGTCGGTTAATCCAGCAATTAAACCAGTGTTTTCGGTGACTGGAATAAACTCCAAGGGCGATACTAGACCAAGTGCTGGTGAATTCCAACGTAAAAGTGCTTCTAGCGAATCTAGTTTATTGGTGTGGCTGTCTATAATTGGCTGATATTGAAGGTGAAATTCTTTATTCTCGAGGGCGTGACGCAAATTTTGTTCAAGTTCAAATCGGCGGTCTAGTTGCTGTTTAATTGCAAATGTAAAGTGTTCAACGTTCCCAACTCCTTGGTTTTTAGCCACATACATGGCTGCATCGGCATGACGTTGCAGAATTTCGGAAGTCGTACCATCTTCAGGGGACTGACTGATGCCGATACTTGCACTGATGCAAAACTGTTGTCCTGAAACCAGAAACGGTTGTGCAATTGCACTAAGGGCAGCTTGTGCAAGTGCATCGGCAGCTGTTTTCTCGAGACAAACCAGTACAAATTCATCACCTCCAGTCCGAGCCACCAAAGGACAAAGCTGCTCAAGTCGTTTGGCAACTTCACATAGTAAATAGTCGCCAATTTGATGCCCAAGCGTGTCATTGATGCGTTTGAAACCATCCAAATCAATCAACAAGACCGCCACATGGTTTTCTAGTAAGTGGTGTTGCAATTGACGTTGTAATAAAACTCGGTTGGCTAGTCCAGTCAGGGCATCATGGGTGGCATTCCACTCGAGTTGTTGGGTGCGTTGTTCGACCCGAGCTTCTAATTCTAAAGAAAAGTTGATTAATTGCCGATTTAAGTTCTTGTTGTCTAAGGTCATCAGCACCAAACGAACCACCACAAAACTCAGTACCACCAGCACGCCAATACCCGTTCCTTGATACTGCAACGAATGTTGTTGACTTGTAGTAATTAGTAAAACCACGGCTGCAAAACTAGCAAAAAACGGAGCGCTTATGGCAAAAAACGAATGAAACACAGGCTGGTTTGTGTTAGAAATTTCGTAAGTCTCGGTTCTTTTGAAGTTGTGATACGCCGCTACACCAACAAAACAAGCAAACCATCCCCAACCACCATCAAATACATTGACGGTGCTTTCTAAGTTATTGGCACTGAGATACGAAAAGTATAAATCTGCCAAGATTTGAAAAAGCGTTGCCAGCAAAATCCAATTGAACTCAATTTGAAAACGTCGCCCATTGGGTCGAAAAATAACAAAAAGTACCATCGCCAGTAAAATCACATCGCCGAGCGGATAAGAAAGTGAAACGACAAAACTAAGTGGTGCTTCGCCATTGCTGATAATTTGGGCAAAAATAAAATGCCATAAAAAAGTTCCAATGGCAGCCGTGATGATTCCAACTTGAAGCAGTAACTGAACAACATCGGCTGGTTGTAATTTTTTTCGCGGAAAACTGAGTAGTCCTAGGTAAATCAGTGGAAAAAGACTCAAATAGAAAAAATCGGCAACCGAAGGATACGGGTCTTGTTGCAGCACCGACTCGAGAATCGTCCAACTGAGATCACCTAAAAAAAAGAACAGTAGGGCAGCCGCAAAAAACCACCAAGTTCGGCGCATCGGCAGCCTATAAAATCCGACTGAAAAACACAGTAAGCCAGCTAAAAAAGAGCTTGGTAAGCTGATTAAGTTGCCTAACAGTGTTTGCTCGGCGATATTAGGCAAAGCCAACCAAATTTGCCTAATACAAGTACAAAAAATCAACCCAAACAGCAGAAGTCTAGGAATAACTTCTGAATGGCTCGAGGGTTTTGTATCCATGTATCGCTATTCAAACATATTTCTTAGTCGTGACTTGGTTATTTGTCACAGTTTGTACAAAAAACCGCACCCTGTTATGGGGTGCGGTTCTCGAGAATAAGGCTTATTTGTCGGCAACGTCAAGTTGACCGTTGATAATACGGGCTTTGGCGGACTCTACACCTTTGATCGTGTCAGCTGAAATCAAGGCTTCGTTGTATTGGTCAAGAGCGTAACCAACACCACTGTTGTCCAAGCCAAATTCTTGAGCGCCTTTAATCCAAGGACGGTTCTGGGCAATGCCGCGAATCAAGTTAAAGACTGCCAAATCCACGCGCTTTAACATGCTGGTCAAGACGTAGTTCATGGTCTTTGGGTCTTTGTCAGAATCGCCCAAGTAATTTTGGTTGCTGTCTACACCAATAAAGAACATTGGGCGGTCAGTGGTTTTGCACTTGGCGCTGTAGTCTTTTGGTTTGGCAACGCTACGCAGACCAGCCAAGGCGGGTTTGAGTTTAATGCCAGCTGGTGGTTTTGTTCCACTGATGCACTTGGTGTCCATCACGTATTTAAGCGCACCTGCACCCGAGCCGCCAGCGGCAGCGTAAATAATATCTGCGCCTTTTGCACCTTGGGCAGCCGCAATTTCACGCGCCTTGGTTGGGTTGTTCCAGGCTTCTGGGGTTGTGCCAGTGTAGTTCTCGATAGTGGTACAAGTTGGGCAAGCGGCTTTGACACCAGCATTAAAACCAGCATAGAACTTGCGAATTAACGGGATTTGCATTCCGCCAACAAAGCCAATCACACCTGTGCTGCTGGTTTTGCCAGCAATGTAACCGACCAAAAAGCTGCCTTCGTGTTCACGGAAGACTGCACCACTGGTGTTGTCGCCAGTTGGTACGTCGTCAATCACAGCAAATTTAACATCTTTGAACTCGGCAGCGGTTTTGGTGATGCTTGGTTGGTTGGCAAAGCCTACGCCAATCACTAAGTCAAAGCCTGCTTCGGCAAAGGCACGAATACCCGAACCGACTTGGCTTGGGTCAGATGGTTCAAAGTCTTTGACTTCAACGCCAAATTGTTTGGCAGCCCGTTGTGCGCCCTCAAAAGCGCTTTGGTTGAAGCTCTTATCGTTTTTTCCGCCTGCGTCGAACGCCATTCCTACACGGATTGGTTGTTGTGCGGTTGTGAAGCCGAATGCGAGCATTGCGGCAACTGCACTTAATGCCATTGCTTTCTTCATATTTCCTCCTAGAAATTCGGGGTGAACCCACTTGCGATTATGGCACTTAGCAAGGTGTTTTGTATACGGACTCTATTTTAACGCTGGTTTAATTATTTGCTAATCGGTCTTGAGACAAGCTGATTCAGAGCTTTGTCCAGCGCGGCGGTACTTTGGTCTCGAGAAAAGCCACCACATCTTGGGTACTTGTGCCGGGCGTAAATAAGCCGTCTACACCCAGTTCTTCAAGTTTTGGTAAGTCTTGGTCTGGAATAATTCCTCCGCCAAAAAGCAATATATCGGTAGCTTGGCGTGTCTCGAGCATGGCGCGGATTTCTCTGAAATAGTGCATGTGAGCGCCACTCAAAACCGATAATCCAATCGCATCCACATCTTCTTGCACGGCGGCATTGACAATCATCTCTGAGGTTTGGCGTAAACCAGTGTATATCACTTCCATCCCAGCATCACGTAGCGCCCGAGCAATCACTTTTGCACCACGATCATGCCCATCTAAGCCCGGTTTGGCAATTAAGACCCGAATTTTTCGTTCCATGTAGCCTAGTCTAGCAAATAATTGGATGGTTTCTTACACACATGAAATTGGATGGTTTCTTACAAGCGGTTTTAAGTTACTCTGCTAGACTACGAATTATGAGAATTCATTGGTTGCTGGCTTCGGCGATTGGTCTAGTTGGTTTGGCAAAAGCCCAAACAGCTTATGTGGATGTGCCGCCCTGTCATTGGGCAGTCGAAGCCATCAATATCGTTTCGGCAGGTGATAAAGTCACACCAGCCCAAAATGCCAGCAATGCCCAAAATGCGGTGCGTCAGGTCTTTGAGGGGATGCAGTGCGGCAATCCTGCTTGGACGGCTAAATTTATTGTGGGTGCGCCAAGTGGTTTAGCAGCACTGGTCTCGAGTAAAACCGTGCGGGGATTCCAGCTAAGTTTTGGCAAGACCACAATTTCAGGCAATTCTGCCAGTGTGGTCATCAATCTGACCTTGAATCTGACTTCGGGGGTGCAGAAGCGCACTGGGGTATTATCGCTCTCGAGCAATAACGCTTCGGCTTGGCAGGTTAGCTATGCTTCGCTTACTGCCCTCAATCTGTCAATTTTCCCAAAGTGACCTAATCTCTGGAGGATAATTCGCAACAATCACCGACCCGAGTTGTAGTACGTGAAACAATTCCCGAGCCAAAAAGCATGTACAATAGCCCAGATGATACGAATTCTACTTGCCGATGACCATGCCCTTTTTCGCCAAGGCTTAAAGAGTCTGCTCGAGACCGAAGACGACTTGCGCGTGATTGGCGAAGCCCAAACTGGACGTGAAGCGGTGCGATATGCTGCCGACACCAAGCCAGACGTGATTCTGATGGACATTCAAATGCCCGAGCTAGACGGTGTAAAAGCCACCCAAAGTATTCTCGAGATTAACCCGAATGCCAATGTGATTATCCTGACGATGTACCGCCAAGACAGCTATGTCTTTGAAGCCGTCAAAGCTGGCGCACGTGGGTACTTGCTTAAAGACGTAGACTCGACTGCCCTCATTGCCGCGATTCACCAAATTTATGAGGGTGGTACATTGTTAGACCCCGAAATGGCAAAAAATGTTCTCGAGGATTTTAGAGTTAAAAAAGAATCGCTGCCCGACGAGAACAGGGGCGACCTGACCGAACGTGAAGCTGCCATACTGCGTTTACTAGCCCAAGGCTCGAGTAACCAAGAGATTGCCCTTAAACTGAATATCTCTGAAAAAACGGTGCGAAACCGCTTATCCGAGATTTTTGCCAAACTCCAACTCAATAACCGCACCCAAGCTGCCTTATACGCCATCCGCGAGGGCTTGGCGAGCTTAGACGGCTAAGGGTAGACTAAGCCTTATGAATGCTCGAGTTGGAATTGCGGTTTTAATTGTTGTCCTTGTGATTGCTGTGGCGTTGGTCTTGCGTCCTAGCGCGCCAGTGGCTGTTGACCCAATTGTCAAAAAGCCACCCGAATTGGTCATGGATGCAGCCACCAAACAAGCCATGCAGAACGCATCAAAAGCCAGTACCAAACAAGCCAATGCCGTCCAAGCTAGTGCTACTAAAATTGCTGCCGAGGTTAAACCCGCCCTTGAAGGCTACAGTTTTTTGACCGATAGTTCGGAACTGATTTTGTCGTACACCGTTAATTTTAATCCAAAGCAAAATGCCGTGAACACCGACAAGTACACGGCATTACTGGCTAAGAACTGGAAAATCAAAGAACTCGAGGCGTATAAACCAAAAAAAGTGACCATCGAATTTTACGGTGGCAAAGACCGTATCAAAGCCACACGGTCTTATGACCCAAGTGGCAAACCGCTTTAACTTGCTTTCCAGTCACCACTTTTCCCACCAGTTTTCTCGAGCAGCCTAATCTGTCTAATCTCGATACCTTTGCTGGCAGCTTTGAGCATGTCATAGACCGTCAAAGCCGCTACACTAACCGCCGTCAATGCCTCCATTTCTACCCCTGTTTG
>JANNEE010000556.1:0-8088 GCA_031388325.1 Deinococcales bacterium | reverse complement strand
AACCCATGAAAACCCGTTCATTGTTTCCAGCCAATTTCTCATGGGGTACGGCAACGGCTGCTTATCAAATCGAAGGGGCAGCTTTTACCGATGGTAAGGGCATCTCGATTTGGGATACTTTTGCCCACCGTAAAAACAAGATTTTGAACAACGATACTGCCGATGTTGCCTGCGACCATTACCACCTTTACCGCGACGATGTACGCCTGATGCAGCAACTTGGTGCAAATGCTTACCGTTTTAGTGTCGCTTGGTCTCGAGTTCAACCCGAAGGCAAAGGCAAGCCCAACCAAAAGGGACTGGAATTTTACGATAAACTTATAGATACCTTACTCGAGGCTGGAATTGCCCCGTGGCTGACCTTGTATCATTGGGATTTACCTCAAGCCCTAGAAGACAAACGCGATACCAACGGACATGGCGGTTGGGCAAATCGGGACACCACCCTGCGTTTTGCCGAGTATGCACATCTCATCTCGAGCCAATTTGGTTCTCGAGTGTCAAACATCATGACCTTAAACGAACCGCTTGTCTTTACCATGCTTGGGCATGTGACGGGGCAGCACGCCCCCGGACACACCGACCTCAGTTTGGCATTCCGCGTCGCCCACCATGCGCTAGTGGCTCATGGTCTGGCTGTTCGTGCAATCCGCGAAGCCAGCAACACCCCCGTTGGCATTGCCTTGTCCATGAGTTATATAGAAGCAGCCACCGACTCGAGCGCCGACTTGTTTGCGGCGCAGTCTTTGGATGCCCTGATGAACCGCCTTTTTGCCAACCCAATTTTTGGTAAATCCTATCCTTCTGAACTCGAGATGTTTATACCCGCCATGCCTGAAGATTTCCAAGATGATTTACCCAGCATTGCCCAACCGCTCGATTTTTTAGGAATCAATTACTATCAGCGTCAGGTTGTCCGCGCCCCCAAAAGCAACGCCACCCCAGACGGGATAACTGCCTTGCTACAATTTGCGGGAATGCCTGTTGAGATTATTCCCGATGATGCCAGAGGCAACCCTGTGACTGGTTTTGGTTGGGAAGTTTACCCAAAAGGCTTATACCAGCAACTCGAGAAAGTTCATTTGGACTACGCCCCAAAACGCATTTTTATCACCGAGAATGGCTCGAGCTACCCTGATGAAGTTCGTCCTGATGGCAGCATTAAAGATACCGAGCGCACCCATTATCTACAAGCCCACTTGCTCGAGTGCGCTAAACTAATTGAAGCTGGCATACCCTTGCACGGCTACTTTTACTGGTCTTTAATGGATAATTTTGAATGGGCAGAAGGGTTTGACAAACGCTTTGGATTGTACCATGTGGATTTTGCCACCCAAAAACGCAGCTTAAAAAGCAGTGGTGCATGGTACAGAGACTTTATTGCTGGCATCCACGAAATCCCAGACTCTGGGCAAAGCTGACCATCCTTGTATTTAGTTGTGCTACTCGAGGTGACAACACATAAATAAAGAAAACGTTGCTCTTGGTGTTTTCTCGAGTTTATGCTGTCTAAGACTGATTATTTTTAGTTCAAATAGCAAAATGTCTCTTTAGTAACTGCAAACAAAGCCCATCCCTAGAAGAATGGCGAAGTTATTGAGGGAGTAGCCACCTCGAGTCTTCGGGGTTTGCGTGGTCGTCATTACGAAAGCTGTTTTCTTGGGGAAAACACATTCCGGCGCGCATACAAGAGCGAGACTCATAAGGAAAAGGGGTTTCTTATGGAAAACGCTGTTGCCAATATTGTCGTGCCACTCTGGGTTTGGGTGGCGTTCTTAGCTGGTGTGCTGACAGTGCTGGCACTTGATTTAGGGGTTTTTAACCGTAAAGCCCATGTCGTTACCGTTAAAGAAGCTGCCATCTGGACAACTGTTTGGGTGACGCTAGGTTTGGCTTTTGCTGCCGTTATTTTTGTTTGGCAAGGACAACAAAAGGGTTTTGAATGGCTGACTGGTTATGTGGTCGAGTACAGCTTAGCAGTGGATAATATCTTTGTTTTTGTGCTGGTCTTTGGTTATTTCAATGTGCCACCGCAGTACCGCCACCGCGTTTTATTCTGGGGTATTTTAGGCGCACTGGTCATGCGCGGCGCAATGATTGGCTTAGGTTCTGCCCTGATTAAAGAATTCCACTGGATTCTGATTGTTTTTGGTGTCTTTTTGCTTTACACAGGTATTAAAATGCTAACCCAAAAGGAATCCGATGCCCATGTGGATATGGATAAAAACCCCGCGATTAAACTTGCCAAGCGTTTCTTCAAGGTTTCTGACTCTTACGATGGACAAAAATTCTTTACCATGCAAAACGGGGTTCGGATGGCAACCCCACTGTTTTTGGTGCTGGTCTTTATCGAATTCACCGACCTGATTTTTGCAGTAGACAGCATCCCTGCAATTTTTGCAATCACCACCGACCCATTTATTGTCTTTACCAGTAATGTCATGGCAATCCTTGGCTTACGCAGCTTGTACTTCCTCTTAGCCGATGTCGTGGACAGATTTGTGTACTTGAAAACCGGTTTGGCTGTTATCCTCAGCTTCGTGGGCGTTAAACTGCTGATGCCAGATGTGTCCAAATGGATTCTCGGCGAAAGCATTAAAATCCCCACCGCCGTTTCACTTGGCGTGATTGTCAGTATTCTTGCCATCAGCGTGATTGCCAGTTTAATCAAAACCGCCAAACGCCCAGAGGACTTTGAGAAAAAACCTGATGTAACTTAAATTGTTGCGCCGTAAAATAAAGCCAATGAAACGATTCCTTGCTTTGTTGGCACTAGCTTCGAGTGCCTATGCCACACCGATTTTGCTAAATGAGTTACCACTTGACCCACCGCTTGAAACTCGAGCCGATTTATTCAAAACCGATAATCCACTCGATGAATATGTGCCTCTGGGTCTGCTCGAGCGCTTTGGCGTGGTGGTTGCCACCTCGAGTTTGGATGGGAAATTGCGAATGCAAGCCCTAGAAACACTCGAGGATGAAGAAGTTAAGTTGAAATCACAACTCGAGTGGCAACCCGAAAAAGGTTGGGTGGATTTAACAGGTGAAGCATTGAAGGGCTGGAATGCTCCGATTACCAAAGAAAACACAGTTTTTGTACCGATTAAATGCTTACAACCGCTTGGGTTTGTGCTAAGTGTCCAAGAAACAGGGATTCAGATTCGCGTCGAAAGTAACTCTTTACCCGCTACAGGTCTAAATCAGATTCTCGAGATAAAAAGTGCTAAAGGACGTTCTAGCCGTGTGACCCTAGCTTTAGCCCGAAATGCCGAATTTTTTGTCTTGGAGAAAACCGCTTCTAAATTCCGTGTAAAACTCTTGAACACAGCCACCCAACCACGTTTTCAAGCTGTCGGTTCAGAGAGTTTATCTCGAGTACGGGTGTTGCGCCAAGGCAATGATGCGCTTTTAGAAGCCGAAATGCCCATGAACTCGAGGCTCGAGGTCAGCGCCAATGGCAAAGAATTGTATGTGGATAGTTCGGATTTAGCCGCCCCGATTCCTTTGGTTGGTGCAGTGCCAAGTGGCGTGACCTACAACACCATTCCCGTTGGGTCAAGCAAACTGCATTTGGTACGGCTAGACCCCAGTAAATACCGCCCAGAAGTACAGACTGCCCCATGGGGTGGGGCAAAACCCCTGCTCGAGTTTGCAGGTGGCGCAGTCGCCGCCATCAATGGTGGTTATTTTGACCCTGCCAGTATGCAAGCCGTGGATTTACTGTTTAATGGCTCACTCCAAGCCTACTCGAGAGGCAACCGCGCCACAATTGGGTTTTTGGACAGCAACACGATTTTTGGAATTCCCAAAGCCAGAATGATTCTGACCCTAGGGGCAACTGTTGCCAATATTAATCAGATTCGCCCTACACCGCACCCACAGAATTTAACTTTTTTTATGGGCGATGGTTTTGTTCCTGTCGGTGGTTTGGGATATACCACTTTTATTGTTGCCAATGGCAAAATTCTCGAGCGGCATGATCAAGCTTTTGTCCCCAAAGTTGGGCAATTCAGTGTCACTTTTAATCCAAAAACCAATCCGAGTTTTGAACGAAAAACAAACGACCCTGCCACACTTGGTTTAACTTGGGGCGACCCAACTTGGGAAAACGTGACTGGCGCATTGGCGGCTGGACCGCGTTTAATTGCGGGTGGGGCTTTTGCGGTCAATCCTCAAGCTGAGGGGTTCGACTCGAGTGGCGAGATATGGCGACCCACTCGCCAAATTGGAATCGGCATAGATAACCAAAATAATTATGTGTTAGCCATGCTCGAGTTTGCTTCGCCCGAAGATTTTGCTCGAGTCTTACTGGCTCAAGGCTTACGGGAAGCCATTCGTTTAGACAGTGGCACAAGCGCTCAGATGGTCTTGGCGGGCGGTGCAGTTGGTGGGCGTATCGGACGAGCCGTGCCGAACGCCATCGTCTTTAAGGCTCAAGAATAAACGGTTTATGTCTCGAGGTTAGGCTTCTAACCTCGAGAACCAATCTATTTGGTGATTGGGAAAAGCCAAACAAGATACCACTGCGAATTCGGGATGTTGACAGTGGTGCGGATGGCTTTTTGTATGTTCTGACCGATGAAAGTAATGAGTAATTGCTGCGTTTGACACCTTAATTCTCGAGCTACTGCGCTGTGATGGATACAAGACTCATTGAAAATTTGGATTTCTCAAAATCTTGTAAGATACACGCAATTATGGATAACCAAGGTTCAATTTCTCCAATTGCATTAGATGAACGAATTCTTGGTTTCCTCGAGCTTTTAGAAAAACCTCAAAAGGATTCAACAAGTTTACTTCGCACTCGAGTTTCTGGTTTTGAACGAGCCGAACAATTTGCCCTTCAGATAGCACGCAAGCACAGTTTTCAAGAGGGGCTACAGGAATTACTAGAAGCCTTACAAATATCAAGGCATCCAAAAACCCAAAAAGCATTGCACGACTTACTACATGAAAATATCACGCCATCTGAACTAAGTTTAGTATTGGAGCTCAGAGCAATTTGGAGAGAATATCCAGAATTTAGTGTTGCAATTGGAAATCCTTATAGTACAGGTTCGTCAAGACGTGAGCATTTATCGTATCGTTTATCACTCCGTTTAGTTCGTCATTTTTCGTATTTTCCTAGTTGCGATGATGTTATTTTTTTAGTTCAAGATTCGCTCCAGCTTTGGCGTGATGATGAAGATTTACTGCGTAGATTTAAGGTGTTTCAGGATTACTTATCGTTTTCGGTCGCTAACCCAGAATTACTGACGCTTGAACTCGAGGTTATGAAAAGCCAAGGACAAAACCATGACTGAAACAACTTTTGATGCTGGAAGACCTTATGCTCCTATACCTGGCGCTCCTGTTTGCGAAAAAATCTCTGGAAATACAGGTTTCGTAGAATCCACGCGCATGACTGAACAAGGGATTCAGGTGCGTGTTATTTGGGGGCAAAAACAGTCAGAATCTTGGCATAGACTTGATGCCTTAAAAAGTGCGCTTCAAGTAGGCAACGAAGTTCGTGAAGTACCATACTTGAGTAATAGTGTACCAATGGGTTTAGGTACGATTATTGCAAGCCGTGATTTAGGTGGTACTCAACAATTTTTAGTTGAGTTTTGGCAACGAAATGAGCGTCTTTGGCTACCTTGGCAAAATCTACGTTTTTTTAACAGTGCAAGCCAACGATTCAAAACCCAACAAATGGCAACTTCTGATAATACTGAGCGTTTTAGATTACGCGCCCTTTCTCATGCCTTGGAACAATGGAATTTAAGTACCGGTGCATTAGAAACAATGGATATTGACCCACTGCCACACCAACTATATTTAGTGGATCGGATACTCTCGAGTGGAAACCTAAACTGGATGATCGCTGATGACGTGGGTCTAGGTAAAACGATAGAAGTCGGTTTACTGATTTCTGCCTTAAAACGACGAGGTATGAAACGATTTTTATTGGTCGTTCCAGCAGGACTTACCCCACAATGGAAAGAAGAAATGCGAGAACGTTTTGGCTTAGATGATTTCCTAATTTATGGGCGTGATTTCAAAACCGAAAGAAGCGAGGATTGGCGCAGATACGATGCTGTTATTGCCAGTATGGATCGCTTAAAATCTGAATCTCATCTCGAGAATATTCTCAAAGCAGCGCCATGGGATGTGATTATTTTTGATGAAGCCCATAGGTTGACTCGTTCTCAGTATGGTGAAAAATTCTCGAGCAGTGAGCGTTTTCGACTTGCTGCCAGTTTACGCCCTAGAACCGATGCAATGCTGCTTTTAACAGGTACACCACATCAGGGTAAACAAGATCGTTTTACAGCACTGCTTGAACTTTTACGTCCAAAGGAACAACAAGCCATCAGGCGCATCAGTATTGCCCCTGAGTTTTTGAGAAACGTCATTATTCGCAATCGAAAAGCCGATGTGACCGATGCCGATGGAAATTTTGTTTTCAAAGGAAAAGTCACTCGTACTATTGCTGTCCCAAGCAGTGATTTAGAACGTCAGTTTGACGAGCAGCTACGGCACTATTTACTCGAGGGTTACAACGCAGGACGACAAGGTGGCAATTTAGGGCGTGCCATTGGCTTTGTAATGACCATTTACCGCAAACTAGCTGCATCGAGCTTATATGCTATTTTGACTGCCCTCAAGAAACGGCGTGAACGTTTACTGCAAGAATCCAAGGAAGTCTCGACCGAAGATGATGAAAGCGATGCGCGTTTTGAAGGCGAACAAGACGAACGCCAAGCACAATTTTTCCCAGCCAAAGCCTTTTTCGATGGTGAGTTGGCACGGCTTGATGTCTTAATCTCTTTAGGGAACGCGCTTTTGCCGTTAGATTCAAAACTACGATTATTTATGGAAACCATGTTGAAATCGGTTTTGACAAAAAATCCAGACCGACGAGTTCTGATTTTTTCGGAATACAAAACAACTCAGCAATATCTCGAGAAGGCTTTGGCTACACGATTTGGTTTGGATAAAGTACATACCATTCATGGCGGTAAAACCATTGACCAGCGCCGCGAAGCAATGCGGCTTTTCGAGGAACAAGGACAATTTCTTGTTTCTACCGAAGCTGGCGGCGAAGGCTTAAATTTGCAGCGTCGCTGTCATACCATGATTAACTTTGATTTACCTTGGAATCCAATGCGTTTAGTGCAAAGGGTAGGGCGTTTATACCGTTATGGTCAGCAACAAACCGTTTTGGTTTTTAATATGCAAAGTCCACACAGTTTAGATGATGAAATTCTAGGCATGATGTACGAACGATTATTCGCCGTTGCAAAAGACATGGTTACTGTCGGCGACGAGTTCCGACGAGAACAATTAGAAGACGATATTCTGGGCGAATTATGCGAAGCCCTCGAAATCGAAACCATACTCGAGGATGCCTTACAGCATGATATTCAACGCAGCCAAGAGCGCATAGATGAAGCGCTTAGAAAAGCCAAAGAAGCCGCAGGACTACAACGCGATTTACTCAAATATGCTTCTCGTTATGACCACACTTTAGACAGTGATAGATTGCAATTAACCTCCAAACATCTTAAAGCCTTTACTGAAGGGATGTTCAAAGCCCTTAACTATCAATTTGAAGTGGTGGACAAAGGGCGCAGTTGGCTTTTGAGTCTAACTCCCGTTGAGGCTCGAGAATTGGGTTTGAAAACTAAAACTCGAGTTACCGTTGAACGCGAAGTTAAAGCCTTGAAACCAGAAGCCCACTTGTTAGATGCACAAAGCTCATTGCTGAAACTTCTTTTGAACGCTGCGAGGAATACCGATTTTGGCGGATTAGTTGCCAGTGTTGCAGGCTTACCTAACCAAGCGATTATTAATGCTTTAGTACGCTGGCAGAACGAACGCGGTATTCTGATGCGCCAAGAATATACTGCCCTATGTGTTTCAGAAGATGGTGCAGTCCAAATTAATCCACCAGAATTTAAGACATGGCTACTCGAGCCAAAAGCAGGAAACGCAAAGCCACATCAACAAAGTACAGTGCTTTTAGAAATTGCACAAAAAACTTTGGATACCAGATTAAAAGACCTAAGCCAAGGCGATTTATACCCTTCTGGACGTTGGATTTTT
>JANNEE010000522.1:0-7095 GCA_031388325.1 Deinococcales bacterium | reverse complement strand
TTCATGGCACTTCTCGTGACAAGACGGGTGGCATAATTGAGGGCGACTGTACCAGCCAACTCGAGGGCGATTTCTTTGGCACGTTCACGACCCAGCTTAAAACCATACGCCTCCCCGATGTCCAAAACCATTTTGATATGAAGCGGCAAAATAATTGCCAAGTCCAAAAAAGGCACTGGCTCGAGCGAAACGCCAGCACACCACAGAGCGCGTTCTTTAATGATGCGTGTGGTTTCTTCGTGTTCAAGATTGCCATTGGCGACAATAACCGAAGTGACGGCGGGTTGATAAAGCTCGAGTTCATTCATAAGTCCTATTACGCGCCTAAAGCCCGATGAGTTTCAAGGGGGTAGTTTCTAATTATCTTTATCAATTGTTTCGGCTTGGACTGCCCCAGCTTGAATTAACATGGCAATCGCAATCATGCTTAGACCCGCCACTGCCAAGGCTGGAAAAGGGCTGCCTTGAATCATCCGAATCATAAAAAACATCGCCAGAATACCACTGACCGCAAAACCAAGCGGACGCGCCCATTTTTTTTCGTGCTGCATTCCCCACCCAGAGAGTGCCGCCAAGCTACCAAAAATCCCGCCAAAGATTAGCGAAATCAAGCTGTTTGCCGTGACTGCACCAATAAAGCCAGCAATTAAAACCACTGTGCCATAAAGCATCATGTATCTCGAGGGGGTCATTTTTTTCATGGCAACTCGAGTTGTTTTTGTGAGGCTTCTAAAATCGGGTCTGAGCCTTTGTTGAGGGCTTCTAGGTCATCTTTAACAAGAACATCGGGGGTTAGCTTCTCGGCTAAAGGTTCTTCACTGATGTAAAAATGCCGAATCACCGCCAAACGAAGTTCGCTGCCTTCGCTTAACCGAAGCGGCAAGGTGGCGTACTTGGAGCGCCCCGCACTGTTTTCGCCAATAAATTTGGTGTACGAAACCCGTTGCCAAGCCAAGCCCATCACTTCTGCCGCGCTCGAGGTTTGGGCATTGATCAGAACCGCTATTTTGCCAGTAAAAACACTTGGAAACTCGAGTGAGACTTTAGTGGTACTGCCAATCGCTTCTAGAACACCATTTTTTAGAGTATAGGTCAGAATTCCCAGTCTCGAGCGCATTTTTAGGACTTCACCTTGAAAAAAGGCACTTAAGGTCAGCAGGGTTTCGTCCAAGTAGCCACCTGTATTAAAACGCAAATCCAGCACCAACTTGTTTGCACCCCTTGTCACCAAATTACTGAGCAGGTTATGGACTTTTTGGGCTGTGCCAATTGCCTTAAAACTTGGAATCCGAATATACGCCACGCCATTCTCGAGTAAACGCCCTTCTGGACTAAGTAAACCTATCAGTAAGCCCGAAGCTGGAATAACCGTTAAATCAAAGGTTTGACCAGCCCGTGATATTTTAAGAACCACTGGCATAGCATCTGGAAAAGAATTTTGTGTTATTGCCCAAGGCGCACCTGCTCGGGTCATGCCAATTATTTTGTCGCCTCGTTTTACGCCCATATCTGCCGCACTCGAGCCAGTCAGAACGCGGTAAACAATGTTTTCACGCAACTCGATGCCCAAAGCAAAACGCAGGTCAAGGTTGGCATCGCCCAATTGCTCGAGCCTTATTCGTTCAAGGTCTGGCAAAGCCACAAAACTCGAGGAAGAATCTAAACTTTGGGTGATGCGTTTTAAGTCATCATAGATTTTAGCGGCTGCACAACCAGAGTCCGAACCGCAACGCAGAACAAGCGCGGTTTGAGTACGGGTTTTGACGGCATTCAAATCCAGCCTATCGGCATCCACATGGTATTCACTAATAAACTCAACGTATTGCTTGACCAAATCACTGGCAGGCGAAGCCACTGAGCTAGTAAACAAGAAAAAATACAAAAAAATCAAAACTCGAATCATGATGCTCTGTATTGTGACGCAAAATTGCTCAGGACTCAAGGGGGTAGATTGTCAATATGGTTCTCGAGAACACAAAAACACTGCTGCGTTTAGGATTAAGTGTACTCATTCAACCCAAAATCCAAGTCTTAAACGCACCAAATCGTGAAATCAGTTCGCAAACGGCTTTGGGGTTGGCTCGAGAAGAAGATTTTGGGCAACTTGAAACTGCGCTTTTTGTCATTCCAGAAAACGAATTTGAGGCTCGAGCCTTTTGGATAAATTTGTACAACACCCAGACTTTACACGCCATACAGGTTGCACAAATCAAAACCGAAATTCTCGAGGTGCTGGGGTTTTATAATCGTTTTGCGTACCAAATAGGTGAACACATTTTCACGCTAAATGACATTGAGCATGGGGTACTGCGCGGAAACCGAGCGGTTGTGTGGCAAAAGCCATTCTTGCCCCAAGACCCTCGAGCCAAATTTGTTTTACCAATTGAGCCGCGAATTCATTTTGCCTTAAATTGTGGAGCGCTTTCTTGTCCTCCGATTCGAGCGTATACCACCGAGTCGCTTGAGCAACAACTCGAGCTTGCCACGCACAGTTATCTTGGGGATTGTAAACAAGAAGCAGATGTGGTGTGGTTGCCGCGATTATTTTCGTATTATCCAAATGATTTTGGGCAAGTTTTAGAATTTGTGCGCCGTTACTACCCAGAATTACCAGCCAAAGCTCGAGTCAAATTCTTGCCGTACAATTGGAAGCGATAATTTGTCACAAAAATGCCATTTGAACTTTCACAAAAGAGAGTAGATTGACAGTTGCCGTGAAAGCCATCCTAGAAACCGTTTCGCATGACAAGTGCTTTGTCGTTGATGACCTCAGAGCCGCTAATTTCTTGACCGACCCGCGAACCAGCATTTTGATTGAACCGTTTGTCGAACAAGAAAGCACGATTACTGGCGCAGCCGAACGGGTGGGAGTCTCGAGTTTACGGATGTTTAGAGCTGTGCAACGTATGGAAGAACTGGGGTTAATCCGCGTTGCCAAAGCCACACCGCGCCGTGGCAGACCGCAAAAGCATTACCGCGCTGTGGCAGACCGCTTTTTTGTGCCTTATAACACCATCGGGTCTGACACCTTAGAAGATTTTTTACTCGAGCAAGACGACCGAGTACGCCGCGTTCTATTCAGGTGCTTATCTCTGCACATGCAGGAAATTCTAGGCGATGAATCTCAACCCGGACGGGTGATTCGCCGCAGTGCTGGGACACTCGAGCAAATCGGGCGGATGGAAGCCTATTCGGTAGCCAATCTGCACGAAGCCAATCTCGAGAAACCCACACCGTTATTATCGAGTGAACACAGCCTTGGTTGGAGCGATTACGCTGCCCTGACCTTAGACCGAGAATCTGCCCTCGAGTTACGTCGCGAACTGACAGCGCTTTTTGCCAAGTACAGTAAACCCCGTGGCAAGCAACAATTTTTGTTTCGCAGTGCCTTAGCGCCGGTTCGCGAATCGCTGGCGGATTTACTGGATAAACCCAAACGGTAATTGGTTCAGCGAACCCAAACGGTAATTGGTTCAGCAAACCCAAACGCTAAATTTGTCACCTCGAGTACGTCTTCCTAATAATTTTAGGAGTAAACTGCTGGGGTTGACGCTTCAAGCGTCTTGAATTTCGGAGGACACTGAAATGGGAAAATATATTAACTTAACCGATGCAAACTTTGACAATCAAATCTCTAAGGGCTTAACGCTGGTGGATTTCTGGGCAGAATGGTGTCCGCCGTGCCGTGCGGTTGCTCCGACCATCGAAAAACTCGGCGATGAGTACGATGGACAAGTAACTGTGGCAAAAGTAGATGTGGATGCCAACCAACAAACCGCCATGAAATTTCGGGTCATGAGCATTCCAACTGTGATTTTATTTAAGGACGGAGAACCTGTTGAACTGATGGTTGGAGCGGATATGAGCGGCAATAAGTACCGTGCGATGATTGCCAAGCATAATACCAGCCCTGTCTCGGTCGGCGAAAAAGTCTTGCAACCAACTGCATAAATTTTTAACAAGCAACTGCCCTTGGCTTAAGGGCAGTTTTTTATAGCGTATCTCGAGCCAACTGCCGAATGTAGAACGCCTCGAGTGAACGCCCCGCAAAAGCATTGGCTCGGGCATTCACCAGCAGCACCGTCATGCCAAACGGACGGGTTGCTCTAAAAACCTGCTCGAGTGTTTCAAGTGGCGCAAATTCGCTCCAAGGCTCGAGGTAAGCCCGGATAAACATTGGCTGAAGTTCTCGGGTGTTAGAAAATGGACTCCACGGATGTGGTTTGGAATTGCCCATAATCCAGCGCAGGAAACGCTCAAGGTCAACAAACGGATGGGTGATGAGGGCATCCGACCAGTCAATGATGGTACTGGGCGAAATCACATTCATTGGGTGAAAATCGCCATGTGCCAGCGCAAGTGGCAATAGTTCTAGTCCCTCGAGTCGAATCTTATTTAAGTTCTGCAAGGCTCGAGGCGCGTTTTCGTCGGTGCTGGATTCAAGAATAGCTTTGGCTTGTGCTACCGCTTTACTCGGCTCGAGAATTTCACAACCAGCCTCGAGAATAGCTTGGTGCTGGTTTAAAGTACATATTTGCAATTCGGACATGGCACGTAAAGTCTGTAGCCAATCTTTGAGGTTTGCATCATGTACCAAAGGTTTTTCGCCAGCGCTTTTGGTCAGCAACCAACCCAAATTTGGTTCAGCCGCCAGCACCATTGGTGTATGGCTCGAGAATTGCTCTAACCAAGGCGTGAGGATTACTTCTCGAGCTAACCTGAGTGGCACTGCCTTAAAATGCAGTTTTTGACCCTCGAGAAAGGTAAATCCCCAAAAGGCACTTGCTCCAGAATGCACCGTCTCGAGCTTGCCGATTTTTAGGAACTGAGTCTCGAGCCAAGTTTGTACAGACTTAAGCCAATCGGGTTCTAACCATGGGTTCATGCTGGACGGTTCACAATGACTTCTTTAAGTACACTATCGCGTGGCATTTCGAGCATATGGCATATGGTTTTTGCCAAGGTTTTTGGGTGAATGTATTTTTCGGGTTCATACAAAGCCTGTTCTTGCGCTCGAACGTGTTGCTGCATTTGCGTCGCAGTCCGTCCGGGATACACCGTTTGTACTCGCAAAGTGGGTTCTTCGGCTGTTAAAGCATCGGCAAAAGCACGCAGGGCAAACTTACTGGCAGCATAGGCGCTCCAATTGGCATTGGCGGAAAGTCCTGCCCCAGAATTTACAAACAGCACTTGTCCACTCGAAGCTCGAAGGCGAGGTAAACAAACTTTGGTCAGTTCAACGGCTGATAATAAATTGACCTCGAGCATTTCGCGCCACTGCAAAAGCGGCATATCTTCAACCCTGCCCAAATTGGCAACACCAGCATTATGCACAAGATTATCAATTTCTAGGATGTTTTGAAGTTGCTCGGCAAAAACCTCTGGTTGTTGTAAGTCCAGAGTTAAACTCAGAGCATTTGGTAATGACTGCCGCAAGACTTTAAGTTTTTGAGCATCGCGCCCAAGCAAAATTAGGTGGTGATGCCCAAGTTCTCGAGCCAATGCTTCCCCAATTCCACCTGTTGCCCCAGTAATTAAAGTTGTTGGCATGGCTCGGAGTGTACTACAGTTTTCGAGCCACACCAATCAAATGCGGACTCGAGTCGGTCAGTCGCGCTCCATCAAAGTCTCCGCTCCACTCGAGCCGAAAATCCCTCAGCCAGCGCTCGAGTTCAAAACGGGTATAGTACCGTTGGGTCAGCCTCAGGATTTCGCGTTGCAAGGTTTTATCTGGCTTTGTGGTATCGCAATAATACGTGGTGGTGCAGATTTGCATCGTTTTATCAATCTGTTGTTGCAAAAAAACATCGAGTCTCGAGCCGTCTAGTAAGGCAAAGGTTTCGCCTTCGTGCCGCATCACACCTTCTAAACCAAAACGCGGTTGGTAAAGGTCAAAAGCAAAAGTCCCACCGTCCTCGAGATGATGCTTGACACACTCGAGCGCTGCATCTTGGTCGGGCAAAGTGTAGAGGTGCATCAGCATATTAAACGGCGCGATAATCAGCCCAAAAGTTTGTTCGAGCCGAAAATTCTTTGCATCGCCGTGAATAAAATTGATGTTGACGTTTTCTCGAGTCGCATAACTTTTTGCTTTTTCAAGCATTTTGACACTTGGCTCGAGGGCTGTGATTTCAAAACCACGCCGCCCCAAAGAAACACTGACCCGCCCATTGCCAGCCCCTAGCTCGAGAATTTGGGTTGTGCCAAGGCGTTCGGCAAGTCGGGCATAAAAGGCAATGTCATCGCGGTAATTGGCGTACTGCAATTCGTATAAATCGGCAAGGGAGTCGTAATTCATACAACGCTCCCCTGCTCGAGTCGAATCATCTGGTCGGCTTTTTCGATGGTGCTAAGACGATGGGCAATCACAATCAGGGTTTTTTTGCCGTGCAGTGATTCTAAGGTGCTTTTGATATGGCTCTCGGAAACCGAATCAAGGCTCGAAGTTGGCTCATCAAAAATAATCACTTCGGTATTGCATAGTAAAGCCCTAGCAATGGCTAGGCGCTGTTGTTGCCCACCAGATAAACCCGCACCATTTTCGCCAAGGCTCATCTCGAGGTCTACTATTTCTGTTTTTAGGTGAGCTTGCTCAAGTGCCAGCCAGATTTCAGAATCGGTGGAATCATTTCCTAGACACAAGTTCTCGCGGATTGTTCCGATAAATAAACTTGGACTTTGTGGCACAAAACTATAAGCGCTGCGCCAAGCGGCTCGAGTAAAATTCTGAGCGTTCTGATTCATACTTAGTTCGCCATTTCGAGGCTCGAGTAAGCGCAACAAAACCCGTGTTAGGGTGGTTTTCCCACTGCCCGAAGCGCCTACAATGGCGGTGAATGAACCTTTGGGAATGGTTAGATTGATATTCTCGAGGGCATTGGTTTGGTCGTAACCAGCACTGAGGGTAGTTAAAACAATATCACCAGTGGGTACAATCTCGAGGTTGCCAGTCTCTGGTTCAATCGGTGTACTTAAAACTACTTGTAAATTCGTAGCTGGGGCGCGAATAGCGGAGAGTTTCGAGAAACTTCTGGCAAAAATTTGGATTGGCGCAAGCCCAAGCCCGAGTTGGGTTAAATAGCTGGTCAGCGCTCC
>JANNEE010000500.1:0-6551 GCA_031388325.1 Deinococcales bacterium | reverse complement strand
GTCCAAGGTAAGGACTCGAGATGGGTACTGAGGGCATCATCCTCGAGTGTGGTTGTGCCATTGTCGGTCAGGGTAGCGATGAGCAGCAGTTGTACCAGATTCTCAGATTGCGTTTGCGTCAAAGTCATGCTTTATTGTACGCTGGTTTTGCCTTGCAAGTTTCTTTTGCTCCTGTTTTTTTTGCGTTTGCCTGTTAGGATGCAAAGCATGAAGGTTTTACTATGATTCGTTTACTTGAAATTATGCGCCGTTTACGCGCCCCTGATGGTTGCCCGTGGGATATTGAACAAACCCATCAGTCGCTGCGTCCGTATTTACTCGAGGAAGCTGCCGAGGCAGTCGATGCGGTCTCGAGTGGAGACCCTTTAGAACTGGCGAATGAACTTGGCGACGTGCTGCTTCAGGTGGCGTTTCATAGTGTGATTGCCGAAGAAGAAAAAACTTTTTCCTATGAAACGGTGGAAAATGCAATTGTCGAAAAACTGATTCGTCGTCATCCACATGTCTTTGGCGATGTGACTGTCTCTGGCACAAATCAAGTGGTACAGAATTGGAATGAAATTAAGGCAGCCGAACGAATCGGTAAACCCGAACTTCATCCAGCCCAACGAGTCCCCAAAGCACTTGGCGCATTGGCACGAACCCACGAAATCCATAAGGCACTCGAAGTCGGTCAAGGCTCGAGACGGGCGGTGATTGCCGCCCTAGAAAATGGGGACGATGATGCCAGCAGTGTGGCGGCGGTACTCGAAGCAGTCGTGGCTTGGGCGCGGTCTACAGGAGTAAATTCCGAAGTGATTCTGCGCGAGCGTTTAGAAGCCCAAGTTCAACATGCCGTGGCTCAGTCCTTAAAACAAACCAATGCTTGACTTATCGGTAATCCATGATTGACTTGACTGCTCTTGAGAATCAGTTGTCCAGTCGTCCTCGGCGAATTCTCGAGATTCCAGACTTTCGCCGTGCGGCGGTGCTGGTGGCAGTGTTGCTTGAGCCTGAACCCAGTTTAATTTTAACCAAGCGCACCACCAACCTCAGTACCCATTCTGGACAAATTGCCTTTGCGGGGGGTAGCTTGGATGTAGCCGAAACCCCGACCCAAGCTGCCCTGCGCGAAGCCCATGAAGAAATTGGTCTCGAGCCAAAGCATGTGCGGGTACTGGGTTTAATGAGTGATGTCTGGACTCCAGTCGGTTTTCATGTCACTCCAGTGGTTGGGCTGGTCTCGAGTTTAGCGGTTTTGCAACCCAATCCTGCCGAGGTTGACAAGTTGCTTTTTGTTCCTTTAGCCGATTTAGGCTTAATCAAACCCACCTTTGAGCAAAAAATCTTACCCGCTTCGGCTCGAGTACCCACCTTTGAAAGCCGTGAACGGGCGATACCGCATTATCTTTGGCAAGGCATAGACATTTGGGGAATGACGGCTTTTGTGATTCAAGAATTCTTAGAACTGGTCTAATTGTTTTTCCCACCTGTGAATTTGTTACAGTCATACTGATGAGTCTTACGCCAAACCACATTACTTTAGAACATGTCTCTTTGGATTTTAACGGGCGGCGTGTCCTCGAGAATGTCTCTTTGTCGGTGGCAGAAGGCGAATTTATTGCTGTGCTTGGCTCGAGTGGCGGCGGTAAAAGTACCTTGTTGCGTTTGATTGCAGGTTTACTAAAAGGCACAGGTAAACTCGAGGTCACAGCCGCTACAGCCATGGTCTTTCAGGATTATCGTTTACTGCCGTGGCGGACGGTGCGTCAGAATGTCTTGTTGCCATCTGAGCTTGGTGGGGCTGGCATGACCCCCGAAGAAGCACTGACTTTGGTGGGGATGAGCAGTTTTGCCGCCCTCTATCCACATCAGTTGTCTGGCGGAATGCGGGCGCGGGTGGCGATAGCTCGGGCTTTAGCCCAAGATGCACCGATTTTATTGATGGATGAACCTTTTGCGGCGCTTGATGCCTTGGTGCGTGAGCGTTTTAATTTAGAACTGAAAAAAATCCATGAAAAAACAGGTAAAACCATTTTATTTGTGACCCACAGCATCCGCGAAGCCGTCTACTTGGCGGATCGGGTGGTGGTGATTAAAAACGGACGGATAGAACTGATTCTGACGACCAAAGGGCAAGGCAGAATCACAGCTTTTACCGAACCGCTCGAGGCACAATTGCGTGGTTTACTCGGGGTGGCAGATTCTACCCACATCGAAGTGCCAATCCCAGCCTTACGTTTCCCGTGGGAGATTCTGGGTGTGTTGGGCATGATTGTGTTACTTTTACTGACTTGGAATTTCTTTGTGCCAGTCCCAACTCCGTTTACGCCAACACCAGGCTTGGTCTGGCGCACCATCTTTGAAAAGTCCGATGTGCTGCTGCCCGCCGCCCTCGAGACCTTAAGAATTACGGGCTTAGGCTTGTTGTGGTCGCTGGTTATTGGTATTGGCGCGGGTTACACCATGGGCAAACTGCGTATTCTCGAGCGGATATTCTCGCCGTTTATTGTGGCGCTGCAAGCCATTCCCGTGATTATCATTGCGCCGATTCTAGTAACCCTGATTGGTTTTACCGATGCTTCAAGGGTCTTAATTGCTACCCTAATCAGTTTATTTCCAATTCTAACCGCCACGATGGTGGGGGTGCGAGAAGTTGACCTTGTGTTCCGCGAGGTCTTCCAAACGATGCGTTCAAGTTTCTGGGGAGTTTTAAGTAAACTCGAATTCCCCGGGGCGCTGCCTGTGATGCTTGGCGGTCTTCGCAACACGGTTAGCCTTGCCTTAATCGGCACAGTTGTAGCTGAATTTACCTTCCCTAGCAGCAGTTCTGGACAAAATGGCTTAGGCGCTCTTGCCCAAAGCGCTCGGGTTTCTTTTAACAACGAATTTTCTTATGCGGCGGTTTTTATGCTTGTTTTTATTGGTTGTTTTTTGTATTTGCTGGTTTTTCTGCTCGAGACATGGGTGCTAAGCTACCGAAAAAAATAAAACTGTTGAGGCGTTCCTCATGAAGTCACAGTTTGTTTCTCACGGTTAAAAAGTTAAACTCTTTTCCGAGCTTAGGCTCAACCTTTCAGGGCGAGGTGCAATTCCTCACCGGCGGTGAAGACGCTTTTGTGTGTAGCTACACGGCGCGTATTAGTCCGCGAGCCTCGAGAAATTTTTAACTCGAGGTTGAGGCAGTAAAAGCTGCCACCGACAGTATTTGCTTTTAGCATCAGTCTGGATGAAAGAAGGGGTAAATATGAAGTATAAATTTGGCTTTTTGGCTGCGGTTTCCTCATGTGCGTTGCTGGTTGGTTTAGCTAACGTTTCGAGCGCTCAAACGAACTTAACAACCGTTCGCTTGGGTTTAGGTTATATTCCCGATGTGCAATTTGCGCCGTTTTATGCGGCTCAAGAAGCTGGCTATTACAAAGCCAAGGGCTTGAACGTGACTTTTCAACATGGCTTTACTTCCGAACTCTATCCGCTTCTGGCTTCTGGCAAGCTCGATTTTGTGGTTGGTGATGCTGAGGATGTAATTTTATTGCGAACCAAAGACCCCAAAGCCACACCGTTTAAGTACCTGATGGCGCTCTACCAAGTCACACCCAATGCACTGTTTAGTAAGCGCGAAAAGAACATCACCAAATTAGCTGACTTAAAGGGTAAATCAATTGGTATTCCCGGTAAATTTGGTAGCTCATGGACAAGCCTGCAAGCACTTTTAGCCGGAGCAAACCTCAAAGAAACCGATGTCAAAATTGTTGAAGTCGGCTTCACCCAACTCGAAGCATTAACCGCTAACCGCGTAGATGCGGTCATGGGCTTTGTCAATAACGAAGCCGTGATTGCCGAAGCAAGGGGCTTGAAACTGAACATCTTCTCGGCAGCCGTGGTCAATAAAAGCCCAAGCAACGGTGTAATTGCTGTAGACGACACCCTAAAAAATGAAGCCTTGGTCAAGGGGTTTCTCGAGGCTTCACAGCGCGGGGTTAAACTCACCATTGATAACACCAAGCAAGCCTTTGACTACGCCAAGAAATTTGTGCCAAACATGAGCGGAGACCGCCTTAAAATTCTCGAGAAAAGCGTTAAGCTCTACCAAAGTAATTTTAGCAAAGCCGATTCGCAAGGCATTGGTTTTTCTAACCCCAACAACTGGGAATATGCCTTGGCGCTCTTAAAAAGCCTAGGGCGAATTGACAAAGATGCCAAACTCAAACGCAGCGAGTTTTACACCAATAAGTACCTGACTTCTGGAATCCAAGCAGCTAAGTAAAGACCGAGAAAAGAGGAAGGAGGAAGTTTATTTCTCCTTCCTCTAGGCTTTTATCTCGAGGACTTTGTATTTCAGTTGCCCTTTTGCACCTTCGACCATAAAGACTTCGTTTTTCTTGCGTCCAAAGAGTTTCTGCCCTAATGGGCTATCATCCGAAACTTTGCGGATTGAACCGCCGGGGACACTGGCTTCTGCGCCAGAAACCAGTTGTACTTCGAGTTCTTTGCCGCTTTTTTCTTCTTTGAGTTTGATGATTGTGCCAAAACCAATGGCTTTGCCACCCTCTGCGCCCTCGAGAACCACGGCTCTGGTGAGGGTGTCCTCGAGTTCGTCTATGCGGGTTTCGATGTTCATTTTTTCGCGTTTGGCTTCTTCTAAACCCGAGCCGTCGTAATCATCCGAATCTTCCATTTGTTCTTGTAGAATCGCGGTGGCTTCGATTAAGCGTTGACGCTCGAGGTCGAGTTGTTTTTGCAGGCGTTCAAAGCCCTCTTTGGTTAATTTAATTTCGCGTGACATTGGTCTCCTAAAGTTTTTCAGTTCATCCTCTTGTCAGATGATGTTTATTTGTGTACACTCTTTCGGCTGCCTCGACATTTATTGTCGTAAGGTAAAGCTGTAGTGAACGCGCCGTGATTATAGCACCTTCAAATGGTCAATCGCAGCGCGCTCCGCCTACGCATAAGGGGTATTATGAAGATCAACCGTGGAGCAATCCTCAAAAGCGTCGAACAAGCACATTTGCGTTCTGACATTCCCGATTTCCAACCCGGAGACACCATTCGTGTGGATTACAAAGTCACCGAAGGGACTCGGACTCGCGTTCAAGGTTTTGAAGGCGTTTGCATTGCGATTAACGGCAAAAGCACAGGCAAGAGCTTCACTGTCCGTAAAGTTGCTTTTAACGAAGGTGTAGAACGTATTTTTCCGTTTAACACCCCGTTAATTGATAAAATTAGTGTGATTGAACGCGGCAAGGTTCGCCGCGCTAAGTTGTACTACTTGCGTAAATTGCGCGGTAAAGCCAGCAAAATTAAAGCTGACCGTGGTCGGATGCAAAAAGCCAGCGACGCAGCCAAAGCCTAAATTCAAAGGTGTAAATGAAGGGACTTGCATTATGCAAGTCCCTTCATTTATGTTATTGACATTAAACAGCTTTTAGAACAACAACTCGAGCATGAACATCAACGCCATGCAAGCCCAGCTCGAGCCAGCGAAGGGCTGTACGCGCTTTGCATGGACAATCAGTTCGCACCTAAAATGGTATTGCGTGAACTCGAGACGATCAGTATTTACCCAGAAACCATTGCGGCAACCCAAAGACTTTTTTTGGAAAACGAAAATCTGGAAGTCCTGACCAGAGAACGCTTACTAGCAAGGCGCAGTGTCCCTCGAGCCGATGCGCTCAGCCTTGCTCGAGCAGCTGATGCCGAGGGCTTACGTCGCGTAACGGGCAAGGATTTACAACTTGGCTTGCGGGCAGCTTCAGTGCTAGAAGCCAAACCGATGATTGAAGCCTGGAATGCTTTATCGGTCTATGAGCAGACGAGGGGCTAAAGGGGCTAAAAATTTCAATGGTCATTTAAGTCAAATGGATAGTATTGACTATTCATTTGACTTTATTTTCACTACTCTTATGCCTGTTCGGATTGCTTATCCATTTGACCCTGATGAACTCGAGACTCGTAATCCACCATTTATACAAGATTTGATAGACCTTAAATTACACGACTATCACGAGACTGTTTCTGAAATCTGCAAAATGATTGCCGACCTAAAACAAAACGGTAAAGACTACTGCTTCTTAAAGCAACTCAGAAACTACGCCATTCTCGAACTAAAAAGCCATTCTCGAGGTGGTCAAAAAGGCGGCGCTTCTTGCCGCCAAGACAGCACCGGTTCTAATTGTTTCAAGGTCTTCTACCGAGTGACGAACACTCAGAAATTACTGCAAATTGACTGGAAAATAATTTGATGAATCCATGTCAGAATACCACGCATGACCAAAGAAACAATTCTCGAGAATAAGGACACAGAACTCGAGAGCATCAACGCAGAACTCGAGGCTTTAGAGGATATTGCACTCGAGTTATCAGACACATCACCAACCATGCCCATCGAAACCCGTTTGCTTGAAGTGCTGTCGGCTGCACTCTTAGCGGCAGGCAGACCCGTCAAACCAAAAGAGATTGGGCATTTGCTGGGTTTACCAACCGAATCGGCACATCGGTTAATCGAAATGCTGAAAAAACGCTTTCGGGAATCAGCATTGGGTTTTGACATCGAAGCTGTGGCGGGTGGCTAC
>JANNEE010000494.1:0-2132 GCA_031388325.1 Deinococcales bacterium | reverse complement strand
TAAGCTATGTTTTGCCTACTCTGCCAACGGATTAAGCAATGTTTACGGGTAAAACCCCTAAATCTTTGGTATTTCGGGTCACCAGAATTAAACCTTGTTCTATGGCGGTGGCTGCAAGTAACGAATCTAGGATTAGGGGTGTAAAACCACGGGCGGTGGCTCGAGTTTCCATGTGGTTGCCTTGCCAAGTACGGCGTTTTGAAATGCAGAAACCTTTTGATCGTTTACCTCGTATACTCGAGGTAATGATTGAGGTTCAAAATTTATCGAAGCGCTATTCGCCCAAAGTCATCGCCGTGGATAATCTGTCGTTTCAAGCTAAAGCTGGCGAAATTTACGGCTTACTAGGACCAAACGGGGCGGGTAAAACCACCACGCTGCGAATGCTGGCAACCCTGCTCGAGCCGACGGGTGGCAGTGCAAGCGTGGCTGGTTTTGACACCAAACGCCAACCCGAAGAAGTACGGCGCACGATTGGTGTGGTCAATGGTGGTATGGGACTCTATGACCGCTTAACTGGACAAGAAATTCTCGAGTATTTTGCCGGTTTTTACAACATGGGTAAATCCGATACTGCCAAACGTATCAAAGAACTGTCCGATGCCCTCGAGATGAACGAACTCCTGAACCGCCGCGCAGGTGAGTACAGCACCGGGATGAAACAAAAAATTGTGATTGCCCGCGCTGTGATTCACAACCCAAGTGTGCTGATTCTGGATGAAGCCACCAACGGCTTAGATGTGGTGGCACGCAGGGCTGTTCTCGAGTTTGCTCGAAGTTATAAAAACTCGAGCCGAGTTGTGTTGTACAGCACCCACATTATGGCAGAAGCCGAGGAACTCTGCGAACGAGCCGCGATTATAGACCACGGCAAACTGATAGCTGAGGACAGCCTTGCGAACTTAAAAACGAGAACGAATTCCACAAATCTCGAGGAAGCCTTTTTTAGGCTAACAAGGAGCGTGGCATAATGCGCTTTCATTACATTTGGCGAGTGGCGTACAAAGAATTACTTTCGACCGTGCGGGATACCAAAGCATTTCGTGCCAGCGTTATTATGCCCTTTATTCTGACTCCACTTTTTCTGATTGGGTTTCCGTTGCTGTTTGGTAATTTGTTTGGTGGCGAAGTACAAAAAAAACAAGTTGTTGGTGTAGAAAACCTTGCCCAAATGCCTCTCGCCTTACGCAGCTTGCTCGAGTCCGGCGATGGTGGGGCGGGGGTGGAACTCAAATCAATAGAAAAGCCATTAGAAGCAGTTCAAACTGGAGATGTCGAAGCTGCTTTAAGTATTCCCAAAGGTGGCGTTCCTAATGAGGCAGGTGGTAGACCAGTTGGGATTCAAGTTTTCGTGAAATTTAGCAGTTCAAAAGCTCGTGTAGTACGCGATAAACTCTCGAGCGCTATAGAAAACTATAGTAAGTCCTTGGTACTCAAAAAACTTGCGGCAGTAGGCTTAAGCCCTGATACGCTCGAACCAGTCAAAGTCCAAGCAGTCAATGCCGAAACGATTGCCGAAAGTTCAGGAGGTCTTTTTGCGTTTCTATTCCCAATGCTTATTTTCTTTGCAATTCTGGGCGGAGCAAGTACCGTCGCCGTGGATAGCACCGCAGGCGAAAAAGAACGTGGTAGTCTGGAAATTCTGCTGGTCTCCCCGATTAAACGGCTTGAAGTGGTCTTAGGGAAATTACTAGCTGTGACTCTATTTGCCTTATTTGGCGTGGTGGTACAAGTCATGGCTTTTATCATCTCGAGCAACTTGAGCCCAATTATTCTCAAGCAATTTGGTCCAAAAGGTAGCGAGGACATGACCGCCCTTTTTGGCGGGAATCTAAATCTTGGCTTTAGTGGTTTTTTCTCGATGTTCTTAATTGGAATTACAGTGGCTTTAATGCTTTCTGGTGTATTGGTGGCAATTGGCATCTATGCACGTTCGTTTAAAGAAGCTCAAACTTACCTTGTACCACTGCAAATTATTTCACAATTTGTTTCTATCGGAATGCAATTCGGTGATTTTATTACCCGCAGCACTTTGCTGTACGCCACACCTGTGATTGGTAGCACCCTTGGGATATTGGATATTGTCAAAGGCAAAGCCACCCCAGAAATTGTGGCAATTATTGTGATTGCCA
>JANNEE010000474.1:0-6135 GCA_031388325.1 Deinococcales bacterium | reverse complement strand
GCAGCCCGACAGCCAGACACCACAAAGGAAATTTCGTGACTCAATTGACCAGTACACAAATCCTGTCCTTAGCCCCCGATACCTCGAGTGCCAGCAGTGGTAAAGCGCTAAGCAACCCCAGCAAATGGAAAACCCTAGGCTCGAGCGATATGGCTATTTGGGGAGAATGCCAAGGCAGTGGCAAAGACCCCTACCGCACAGGGGTGGATTTATCCGATTACACCGCCAAATGCTCCTGTCCAAGCCGAAAATTTCCTTGTAAGCATGGAATAGGTTTGATGCTGATTCACGCGAGTAAAACACTCGAGACAGCCACACCACCAGATTGGCTAAGCACATGGCTCGAGGGCAGACAAAAACGCGCCGAAGCCAAAACTGCCCCGCCCAAAGAACAAAGTTTAGAAGAAACCAAAAAGTCCGAAAAAGCCGCTATCAAGCGCTTGGAAGCTCGAGAAAAGAAAGTCGAACTTGGACTTGAAGAATTTGGCTTATGGTTGTCTGACCAAATCAAAAATGGAATTGCCAACGCCCCAAGCCAGCCTTACAGCTATTGGGAAACCGTGGCAGCACGGCTGATAGATGCCCAAGCCCCCGGACTCGCCCGAATGGTACGCGAATTGCCCACGGCTGCCTCGAGCGGCACAAATGCTTTACTCGAGGCACTGGCACGGCTGCATCTGATTGTCAGCGCTTACTCGAGACTCGAAACCTTATCGGCAAGTACCCAAGCCGATGTTCGCGCCGCCGTTGGCTTCACCCAAGACAAAGCCGAATTGATGCAAAAAACTGTGCCTCGCAACAAATGGCAAAGTTTAGGGCAGATTATTGTCCAAGAAGATAATTTGCGGGTACGGCGAACTTACCTCGAGAACTTAGAAAACAAAGAATATGCCTTGCTGCTCGATTTTGCGGTGGGCAACCAACCGATGACTGGCGGTCTGCCGATAGGTGTGAATTTAGAAACCGAACTGATGTATTACCCCAGTAATTTACCGTTACGCGCTATTCTAAAAGAAACCCAAATTCTCGAGCCGAACCCTCAGTTAAACGGCAGCCGCATCCAGACCATGCTCGAGCAGTATGCCGAGGCTTTGAGTAAACTCCCGTGGCTCGAGCGGTATCCTGTTACCTTAAACGAAGTAACAGTCGTTTTTGACGGTACAACTTGGCATCTGCAAGACGCGCAGCACAGTCTGCCGATGCAAACCCAAGACCATTGGCAAATGATGGCACTGAGCGGCGGACATCCCGTACAAGTTTTTGGTGAGTACAACGGCACACATCTTGTTCCCTTGAGCCTTGTGGTGCAGAACACTATTTTTATGCTTGGCGGTAGCCATGAATGACCTTCGCGCCATAACCTCGAGTGCGCTCTTAGGGACAGAGCGCAGTCCGCTTGGAACACTCGAGAACCCGCACCTCGAGCAAGCCAGACAACACCTCGAGCCAGATGGACAAGCCAAGCAACTGCTTGGAACGGCAATACTGGCGTTTAATCTGACTCGAGCAGGGCAACCAGCCAACAGCAAAATACCAAGTGTTGCCCCAGCCGTCGCAGATATTCGCCCAGTTATCCCAGAAGTCGCCCAAGACCGACTGCGGCAACTCCTGAGCCAGCAAGCAGACTTGATTCCAGAGTGGCTCGAGCTTGCCAATCAAGCAGGATTTCGTGTGCCGCATAAGGATTTGATTGCCCTACTCGATTATGGTCGGCAACACAATCAAGAGCGCCAAAAAATCCTGCCCTTACTCGACTCGAGAGGACGCTGGTTAGCCCAGCAAAACCTGCATTGGGCATGGGCAACGGGTGACACCAGCAGCATTGAAACCGCGCTCGAGACATGGGAAACGGGTTCAAAAGCGGCTCGGGTTCTGGCATTCCAAGCCATTCGGACAAACAATCCAGACCATGCTCGGGGTTTACTCGAGCAGGTTTGGAAATCTGAACCCGCCAGTGAGCGCTACGCATTTTTAAGCGAATTACAAGCGCATTTAGCCGAAGCTGACGAACCATTTCTCGAGACCTGCTTATCTGACCGCAGCAAAGATGTGCGGGGATTGGCGGCTGAATTACTCAGTCGTTTAGCAAACAGCCAATATGTAGCAAGAATGAAAACTCGCGCTCGAGAACTGATTAAAATAGGTAAAAAAGAACTCGAGGTGAATCTACCAGAATGGAGTGCTGAGCTTCTTAAAGATGCCATAGATAAAACGCCACCACATGGAATTGGTGAAAAAGCCTATTGGTGGCAAAACATTGTTGAAAAAGTCCCGCTCGAGTTTTGGACAGTGCATTTAGGCTTAAGCCCAAGCGAGATACTAAAGCGCTTACCCAAAGCATGGCGTGGTAATTTTATCACCACAGCTACGCAAATCGTACAGCGTTTACCCAACTCGGAATGGTTGGAAGCACTGCTTGCTCAAGAAAAAAATATCTTGGACAGTCATCAATTGCTGTTGTTACTGCCGCTCGAGCGACGCGAAGCCGTGGTTCGTCAACATGTTTTTGCTAAAGACGCGAAATTTGATACTGCTTGGCTGCAACTCATTAGTCACCAATGGGATTTAAGCCTGACCAAAGATGTATTTGAATGGATTGGAAGAACAGGACAAAAAATTTTAGCGAATAAAAACGAGTATGTGTACATTGAATCAATCGCCCACCACGCCCACTTAAAAGTATTCAAGCATTGGCAAACTTACCCCGAATGGCAAAAAATGTTGGTTCAACTCGAGCAAAATACCGAAAATAAGAATCGGTCATGGTATTTAGAACATTTAACCCAGCAAGTCAAGCAACTCATTTCCACCCTCGAGACCCGCGCCGCGATGCGAAAGGAATTACAACCATGAGCCAAGAACTACGCCAACACGCCGAACAAGAATTCGCTGTCGAACTCGAGGCTCTGAAAAAAGCTGATGATAAACCCAGACCGCCAAATTGGAAACTCAGTCCTTGGGCGGTGATTCAATACCTGATGGGCGGTAAGGTTGGCAAGCTCGAGATTAAGCCAAAATACATCGGCAATCAGCGCTTGATGGAAATTGCTGTAGCCACCCTTGCCACTGACCGCGCTTTGCTGCTGCTTGGTGTCCCCGGTACTGCCAAAAGCTGGGTCTCGGAGCATTTGGCGGCAGCCATAAGCGGCGATAGCACCTTATTGGTTCAAGGCACAGCCGGAACATCGGAGGAAGCGATTCGCTACGGTTGGAATTACGCCGAATTACTCTCTAAAGGACCCAGCATTAAAGCGATTGTCGAAAGCCCAATCATCCGTGCCATGAAAACAGGGGCAATTGCAAGGCTCGAGGAATTAACCCGCATTCCATCCGATGTTCAGGACGCACTGATAACGGTGTTGTCTGAAAAAACATTGCCCATTCCCGAACTGAATTCCGAAGTCCAAGCCCAAAAAGGCTTTAACATGATTGCCACTGCCAACAACAAAGACCGAGGGGTTAATGAACTTTCGAGCGCCTTGAAGCGCCGTTTTAATACGGTTATTCTGCCTGTGCCAGACAATATAGACGAAGAAATTCGGATTGTGCAAACCCGTGTTGCCGACCTTGGACGCGCCCTCGAGATACCCGCCCAAGCCCCAGCGCTCGAGGAAATTAGGCGTGTGGTGCAGGTTTTTAGGGAACTGCGTGAGGGTAAAACACTGGACGGCAAAACCAAGCTGAAAAGTCCAAGTGGCAGTTTAAGCACTGCCGAAGCGATAGGCGTAATTAACCAAGGGCTGTCTTTAGCAGCCCATTTTGGAGATGGAGTCTTGCGGGCAAACGATGTTGCTTCGAGTTTGATTGGTGCAATTATTAAAGACCCGATTCAAGACCGTGTGGTCATGCTCGAGTATTTAGAAACAGTGGTTAAAGAACGCGACGGTTGGAAAGATGTGTACCGCGCCTGCCGCGAAGTGGTGTGACGTGAGCATCCATCTGTTCGGTATTCGTCACCACGGTGTGGGTGGGGCGCGTTCGCTGCTGCGGGCATTGCAACTGCTCGAGCCAGACTGTGTTTTGGTCGAAGGTCCACCTGATGCCAACGATTTACTGCCCCTGCTGGCGGATGTTGGTATGTCCCCACCTGTTGCCCTACTACTTTACGCCAAAGACGATCCCTCAAAAGCTGTTTATTATCCCTTTGCTACCTTTAGCCCCGAATTCCAAGCCATTTCCTATGCCCTAAAGCAACAAATCACGGTTCGTTTTATGGATTTACCCCAAGCCCACCAATTGTCTGAAACTACCGTAGGGGCGGGCGACCCTGCCCGTCAGGTGCGTGTTTTGGGTCAAGACAGGCATGCCTCGCCCACACCCGATGATGTTGCCGCCGACCCCCTTGGCTGGTTAGCCAAAGCCGCAGGTTTTTCCGATGGTGAACGTTACTGGGAATACCTTGTCGAACAACGCCAAAACGACCAAGATGTCTTCACTGCCATTCTCGAAGCCATGACCGCTCTTCGTCTCGAGTCCAAAATTCTCGAGCCTCGAGAAGCCCAACGCGAAGCCCATATGCGTCAAACCATTCGCAAAGCCAAAAAAGACGGTTTCAAAAAAATAGCGGTAGTCTCTGGTGCGTGGCATTCACCCGTTTTGAACCCTGAAAATTTTGACCAAAAAAACGATGCCAAACTGCTCGAGAATCTCCCAAAAACTGCCGTCTCGAGTACCTGGATTCCGTGGACATACGGGCGTTTGGCACGTTCAAGTGGGTATGGCGCAGGCATCACCAGTCCCGGTTGGTACGCGCACTTGTGGGAACTACAAGATTCGTCGTCGCGCAACGTCATCACCCATTGGCTGACCAAAGTAGCGCATCTGCTCCGAGCCGAAGATTTACCCGCCTCGAGTGCCAGCATCATCGAAGCGGTGCGTTTAGCCGAGGCACTAGCCGCCCTGCGTGGTTCACCGATGCCGGGCTTGGATGAAATGAACGAAGTTTCTCGGGCGCTTTTTGCCTGGGATTCTGACTTGCCGCTCGAGTTAATTAAAGAAAAACTGATTCTGGCAGAAACCCTTGGGGCTGTCCCCGCCTCCACGCCGACTGTGCCACTGGTGCAGAATCTCGAGGCGGAACAACGAAGGTTACGCTTTAAGCCCGATGCCGTTGCCAAGAATGTCGAATTCGATTTACGAACCCCCAACGACTTAGAACGCAGTGTGCTGCTACACCGTTTGCGGCTGCTTGGTGTGCCGTGGGGTGAGGTGATTGGCAGCAGTGGCAAGGGGACATTCAAAGAGGCGTGGCGTGTTCAATGGCAGCCAGAATTTGCGGTACGTTTAATCGAAGCCGCGATGTTCGGCTCGAGTGTACTTGAAGCCGCCACCCAAAAAGTGCTTGAAATCTCGAGCTTGACCAGTCATTTACCAACGCTTACGGGTTTACTTGATGATGTGCTTCTTTCTAATTTGCCCAATGCAGCGCAATTGGTTTTAACACGGCTTGAAGCGGCTGCGGCGCAGGATGCGGACATTAACCACCTGATGCTGGCAGTGCCACCTTTGGCTCGAGTGCAGCGTTACGGCAGTGTCCGACAATTCGATTCGACCATGTTGCAAAGTGTGGTGTCTGGTTTGGTAATACGAATCTGTATTGGTTTACCGAACACCTGTGCCAGTTTATCGGACGAAGCGGCTGGAGACTTGTATCCAAGAATCCTCGAGCTACACGCCGCCATTGCCACCCTCGAGCAACCCAATTTACTGACAGAGTGGCGCAGTGTACTTGGGATTTTAGCAGTCCAACACGGGCTGCACGGCTTAATCGCTGGGCGTGCTGTGCGTTTACTGCTCGTGGCTGGTGTGTACAGCCCGGATGACACCGCCAAGCGCCTATCCTATGTGGCTGGAATCGCCACCGACCCAAACGAAGTGGCAGCTTGGACAGATGGCTTCTTGCGCGGTTCTGGTTTGGTCTTGGTTCACGATAATGCTCTTTTTGGAGTGCTGGACTCGTGGGTGCAACACCTGACCCCCGAAGCCTTCATTGCCATTTTGCCACTGATGCGCCGTACCTTCTCGAGTTTTGAAGAGGGCGAGCGCCACGACATCGGGCAGAAAGTTAAAGCCCCAAGGCAGCTAAGCACGTCTCGAGCCACCCAAGACATAGATGCCACCCGAGCCGAACAAGTC
>JANNEE010000450.1:0-2586 GCA_031388325.1 Deinococcales bacterium | reverse complement strand
CTGCATCGGCAAAAGTGGTTTCTAAGATGCGTTCTTTGAAATGCTGCACCATTGGACTGAGGGCTTGGCGCACCGATTGCCTGAAACGCTCTAAACTCTCTTCTTGGCTGATGTGGCGTTTTGATTCAAAGACCACAGGTTTAGCGGCGACCCGCGCCAAGGTGTCTTTGGCAATCTCGGGCAGTTTACCCAAATAATGGCTGTCTTTGACAATATAATTGGCTGCCCCTGCTTGAAGGGCTTTAACCGCCAATTGCGCTTCGCTACGCCCAGTCACTAAAACGATTGGGATACCCAAAGGCGTAAGGGCTTCTAAGGCACTTAAACCATCTGAATCGGGTAAACCATAATCGAGCATGATTAAATCAAAAACACCAGTTTTAGCGCTCTCGAGTCCAGTCGCGGCGGTACTCTGATGCGCCACTGAAAAACCAGCCCGCTCGAGAAAACGACTCGCTACGAAGGCTTGGTCTGGATTGTCCTCGATTAAGAGAATTCGCACCATGAGGATAGTTTAACCTGCATTTCAAAAAAAGTTTCGTCAAGCGCCGTTTTTCTTGTTAAGCACATCGTAAGCTGTACTTCTTTTTGCCACACTTGAAGTTGCGTAAGGCACAATCTTAGAAAGACCTCAAGGCGTAGAATAAAAGCGTGAAAGCACTTACCCTAAAAGAACTCAAAGCCAGTGGCTACCGTCCTCGCAGCGTCCAACAAGAAGTGCGTGAGAATTTAATCAAAAAACTCCGTTCTAAAGAAACGATTTTTCATGGAGTCATGGGTTACGAAGATACAGTTGTGCCTCAAGTCGTCAATGCGCTTTTAGCACAGCAAAACTTTATTCTGCTTGGTTTGCGTGGACAAGCCAAAAGCCGTATTTTACGCGCCATCACCAATTTACTCGACCCAGAAATCCCATACATTCTTGGTTCAGAACTGCATGACGACCCAATGAACCCAATCTCGAGCGAAGCCCATAAAATTTTAGCTGAACTCGGCGACCAAACCCCAATTGCTTGGATGCCTCGAGAACAGCGCTATGTTGAGAAACTTGCCACGCCAGATGTGACCGTAGCCGATATGATCGGTGATGTAGACCCGATTAAGGCAGCCCGACTAGGAAAAACAATGGGTGACGAATTAACGATTCATTACGGGCTGTTACCTCGAGCCAACCGAGGGATTTTTGCAGTCAACGAACTTGCCGACCTGTCGCCCAAAGTTCAGGTGGGTTTATTTAACATCATGCAGGAAGGCGATGTACAAATTAAAGGCTACCCAATTCGGCTCGAGCTAGACGTGATGCTGGTCTTTAGTGCCAACCCCGAAGATTACACAGCACGAGGTAAAATTGTAACGCCCTTAAAAGACCGTATCGGCTCAGAAATTCGCACCCACTACCCAAATCATGTGCATTTGGGAATGGAAATCACGCAGCAGGAAGCATGGCTTACAGATGGTGGCACGATGCGCTCAGCCATTCCAAGCTATATGGCAGAACTTGCCGAAGAAATTGCCTTCCAAGCCCGTGATGATAACCGCGTGGACAAACAAAGTGGGGTCTCACAGCGCTTACCGATTAGCCTGCTCGAGTTGGTCGCAAGCAACGCCGAACGCCGCGCCATTGTGTCTGGCGAAGAAGCCGTAGCCCGACCAGTGGATATTTACGCTGGCTTGCCCGCGATTACTGGCAAGCTCGAACTCGAGTACGAAGGCGAAATGAAAGGCGCGGACAACATCGCCAAAGATATTATTCGTAAGGCGGCTGGCGCGGTGTATAGCCGTAGAATGCCACGCAACAACACAGAAAGTTTAGAAAAGTGGTTTGAAGAAGGCAATACGTTGAACATTCCACAACTCGGAAGCTCAAGCAGTGCGATCAAAGAACTCGAGAAAGTGCCAAACCTAATTAAATTGGCAAGGGAACTGGCAGAAGGTGCGTCCGATGCCCACACGATTGCCGCCGCCGAATTTATTTTAGAAGGACTGTACGGCAAGAAGAAAGTCTCGAGAAGCGAAGAAATGGGCTACAGCGCCCCCGAGCAAGAACAAGTACGCGGACGCGGTAAAGGCTGGAATTAGGAGTAGCATAAAGTCATGTACACGACCCTATCCACACTCAGCTTAGAACAGTACCTCGAGCAAGAAGAGCGTGCTTTGATTAAGCATGAATATGTGGATGGGCAGTTGTATGCAATAGCAGGAGCAACCGAAACCCATAATTTAATCGTTGGGAATATTGTTTTTGAATTAACCCTTGTGGCTCGAGCCAAGAAAACAAAACACTGCCGAATCATGCAAAGCGATATGAAAATGATGATTGTTGAACCACCAAAAGTTTCTTATTATCCCGATGTGATTGTTATTTGTGATGAAACCGATGACGAAGCACTTTTCAAGACCAAACCTTGTTTTGTGGTTGAAGTTTTATCTGAAAGTACCAAACGACGACGAGTTCCGTCTGGATTCAGATATACACGCATATCATCATTGGCGGGCCAAGCCAAAGCTCCTAAATAAAAGCCATTACCTCCACGATAACCTTTGGTAATGTCCTGACTATTAAGGGCTAAGGTATTCGTAATTTTC
>JANNEE010000447.1:0-3322 GCA_031388325.1 Deinococcales bacterium | reverse complement strand
CATCGTAAAGTGCGTGGCGGCTAGACCACACAATGCCCCAGAAATTGCCATTGCCAAAACGGTATTTTTAGCGATATTGACCCCGCCATACTCGGCTGCCTTGGGACTTAAACCGACTGCCCGAAGCTCAAAACCCCATTTGGTACGCCATAAAAACACACCAACAAAACCAGCCGCTAAAATCGCAATCACAAATGATAAATTCAGCGCCGCCGTTTGCATTGCACCAGTAATCGGAATTTCACGCAACACGAAACCAAGCACTAAACCTGCCACTGCCCCAATTCCAGCACCAATCCCTCGAGTCTGCAATGTACCTTTGGAAAATGCAAAACCCAGAATCAGCCCGAGCAGCAAAAACGGAATTGGCAGCGCCATAAAATTAGCCCCATCTCGAGTGATTGCAAACGGCGCAGTGATATTGGAAAGAACTGCCCCAGCCCCAAACTCGAGACTGCTGGCTTCACCACCCTCGGCTTTGAACGGCAAATTAACAGTCGCACCAAAGAATTTATACTCGTTAGAGCCAATTAAAAAAACCAGAATTCCACTGGCGATATTGTTGAGCATAATCGTGTTAATCACTTCCGAAGCCCCAAAACGCCCCTTAAGCCAGCCCGGTAGCGCTCCCCAAAGCCCACCACCAACGGCAGCCGCAACCACACAGAGCGGCGCGACAATAAACCACGGACCCGGAATGTAAATACCGACAGCCGCACAAAAAATTCCACCCATAATCACTTGCCCCGGCGCACCAATGTTAAAAAGCCCGGTGCGAAAACCAAAGGCTAAACCCAGACCCGTAAAAATAAGTGGGGTTGCAAGCGATAAACTCTGCCAAACAGGAGCAAAGTCTAGGGTCGGACGAAACTTTGGCAGGATTGAACCAAATAACATGCTGTAACTAAACCAAAGTAAATCGGCTCGAGCTAACCATGCACTGGCTGGAGCTTTCTCGAGTCCGGGCGGGACTTGCAGCAGCAGAATCAGGAAGCCACAAACAATTAAAGCCAGTAAAATCGAAATCGCAGGAACAACCGCCGCCCTAACACTCTGAAAAAAACTTGGAAAACGGTTCGCTGCTTGTAAACTCGAGACGATTGCACCAATACCTGTAAAAAAGGCAAAGAATGCCCAGAGCGAAGGTCCAAAATTGACAAATGGCAAACGCCGGTACGCTATACCACCTGCCAGAAGCGGCGCATGAACTGCATCTAAGGTCATGGCGTAGACCACAAAACTCGAGACAACCAAAAGCACTGTTAATGCCCCACCAACCCAGACCAGTTTTGGTTGAAACCAAGCCAAGGCTGCCGTGCCAAGTAGTGCCAGTAGTGTTAGCCAAATAAACAACGTGGTACTTGAGAAATCGGGCATGGTTTTTGGCAAGAAACCCGTGAAATCCACAATGCTACTCGGATGGACAAAAATTGCCGCTTGCCCACCAAAAGACCGTGTGATTGTCGCAAATGGCAGTACAAAACTCGAGAGTGCTGCCACAGCCGCGACAATGGCAAGGGGAATGTTTGGGCGCGGTTGTGATGAGGTGTTCATGTCTGCCTATTCTAATCAAATTCGGCTTGTAATTGCACGAATCAAAAACATGGGCATAACCAAATTTTTTACACCAAGCGAACTCGAACGTACTTTCAAAGCCGAATTGCTGGCTCGGAACGCTGGGACATTACTACGCCAAGCGCGGGAAGCTCGAGGCAAAAGCCTGAGTAAATTAGGCTCGGAGCTTGGCATCAGCAAAGGCAGGGTGCATCAGCGCGAACAAGCCAGTGCGAACTTAGAAATCAAAACGATTCTCGAGCAAGCCGATGCCCTCGAGTACGAAGTTGAATTGGTGTTAAGACCAAAGCAAGGTGGGCAGGAAATACGAGCGTTGCTGTAAAATGCGTTTCAGTAAAGCGTGGTAAAATTTTGTGTTGCCCTGTGCTAAACGCCAAGGCTCGAGCTAAAACAAATTTACACCAAGCGAATCTCGAGGCGTTTCCCAAGGGCAATAGCCGCTCGCTCGAGGGTTTGCAAAGTTGCACTTTGATTATTTGGGTCTAACAAACGGTCAAGGGCAGCACGGCTGGTATTCATGCGTTTAGCCAACTCAGTTTTACTGATTTTCTTAGATTTAAGAGTTTCTAAAAGCTGATATGCAATCACTCGTTTTATCGCTAAGGCTTCGGCATCAGCAAGAATACCTTCCTCGAGTAAAAAATCATCGAAATTACTGCCAATGTGTTTCATGGGTTCTCCAATAATTCTTTGAGGGGTTTACGAGCAAGCTCAAGGTCTGACTTTGGTGTTTTCTGGCTTTTTTTGATAAAAGCATGAAGCAGAATCATTTGGTTGTTCTGCACTGCAAAAATAGTTCTGGCAATACCAGTGCTGATATGAGAGCGAACTTCCTACAAATGAGGCTCGAGTTTTCTGACCAAAGGCATTCCAATCGGATAAGCAAATTGCACGGTTTTAATATCTTCGCCAATGATTCGACGCATCTCGAGGCTTTGGTCTTTAAGCCAATCACGGACGGGTTCTTTATTGCTGCTTGTGCGATAAAAGAAAACCAGTAGTACAGGCTCGAGTTGAGGTCTGGGCTGGTTTAACACAATTAAAGTGTACCAAAAAAGATACGATTTGCCAAGGGAGCAACGCTCGAGAAAGCGTAATGGGATTTTGTGTGCAGCCCTGTGCTAAATGCCAAGGCTCGAGCCTTGGTGAACTTGCTTGACAATGATAATCGTCTAGTCTAAGCTATACTAATGCGGCTATACCTTGCCCGACATCCAGACCAAATAACCAGCAAACACCCACGAATCATTGAAGATATGCTTGAGCTTTGCGAACACCATCAACTTGCCGTGAACGCCATGATTGGAATGCTCGAAGATTTATTCGAGTTTGATCTTAAAACCAGATACGCTAAAAAGCTAATGGATTACCCGCTTTGGGAACTGAAAACCCGTTCTCGAGGCGGCGAAAAAGGCGGAGCAAGAGTCTATTTCTTTGTCGAAAACAACATTTCTTACATCTGCAATGCCGAAGTCAAAACAGGAAGCGAACCAAGCGAACACAAACTCGAAGAAGCCCTAGAAATTCTAGTCGCACATCGCGCTGGGAGGACAATATGAACCCACGAATCAAAGCCATGCTCGAGACATTTACGCCCGAAGAAATCCACACTGGAATTCTTGAGAATAAACAAAGTAAAACAGTTCTAACAACCACACCAAGCGAACTCGAACGTACTTTCAAAGCTGAATTACTGGCTCGAAATGCTGGGACATTACTACGCCAAGCGCGGGAAGCTCGAGGCAAA
>JANNEE010000426.1:0-10293 GCA_031388325.1 Deinococcales bacterium | reverse complement strand
GAGGGCAGCAGAAATGGCTTCTTTGGTCACACCCAGCACAGTTAAACGGCAAGCCACCCGTGAGCCGGGCAAATTGGTATAGAAATCACTCCAATTGGCTGTTCCAACCACCGTCTCGAGCCTGTCAGTCACGGTTTTAGCACTTAGCACTGGGCGCACCAAAGCACGGCGCTGGTCGCGTGAACGGCTCTCGAGTCGCCACTCAAAGGCTTCTTGTGGAAATAATTCGGTCAGGCGCTCAAAAGCCGCTTGACGTTCAAGCATTTCGCGTTCCAAGTGCAGAATTCGCACCTGCTCGAGTGGGTTTGGAATAATGCTTGGGGCAGATACTTCGATGGTCTCCAAAGCAATGGCTTTGGCAAGGCGGTCACGGCGATCTTCGGCACGATCATTGAGGCTAGGGATTTTAGGAAATGGGCAACCGATTCGTCCGGCTTGGGCGGGGCATTTGAAATTGTTCTTCAAGCGACACCAATTCCCGATTGGCGAAAGATGAGCGCAAGTTTGGTCTGGCATAAGCTACACTCCTTGGGGAATTAAGTTTGTACCGAATGAAAATGGCACTGACTTTAATTTAGGTTGCACCAGCCGTAAAACTGTGCTGTGCAAAGGGTTTATTGGCTGCGAAATCGGTTCGACTGTGCCGAATTGCTCTAAATAAGCTCGGGTGCTGGAAAGCCATGCGGCGGCAACACCCGTGGCAAGGTCGTCGCGCTCTTTCATGGCACGAACCAAACGGGCAAGGCGATACTCGAGGTCGGCAATTGCCCCAATTCCAGCGTTATTCTCGAGGTCTATCAGGGCATTGTAAACAACTGTGGGATGAATAGATTGGCTTCTTAGGCTTTTGGCAATGGTCTCGAGTATTCGCATGGTGTCCTCCGTAACAGTCCTAGCATGTATGGTTGTAACAGTCCGAACATGTATTTTCGTAACTGACCTAACTTTTACGACTCTAGCATAATTTCGTGATTTCATCAAGTCCAAGCCTAGATTACGCCTTGACCGAAACCAAACTTTGTGCTAACCTCGTCACAAGCAGAATAGTCGTAAGGAATTTACCCAGCGACGAAACTCAAGATGGTGCGCTCAACAAAGCACGAGCCGATGCGCTCAAAGCCCCTGCCCGAGCAAACCAAGCACCCTTTGAGAACAAGGAGGAACACCCATGAAACTCCACGAACGCCTGCGCGAACTCCGTTCCGAACGCGGACAACGCCTCAAAGATGTCAGTGAAATCGCTGGAATCAGCATCCCGTACTTATCCGATTTAGAACGCGGACGTACCAATCCAAGTTTGGAAACCCTGCAAACTTTGGCAGCCTCTTACAACATCACCGTCCACGACCTACTAAGCCCAGTCGAATTCTACGGCGAAGTCAGCGCTCAAGCCCTGCCAAAAGGACTTGCCGAATTGGTCTCTGACCCTGTGCTTGGAGGACAAATCACCCCAGATTGGGTCTCGAGCCTTGCCCGTATTGAATTGCGCGGCAAACGCCCACAAACCAAAGAAGACTGGTACGATATTTACCGCAACTTAAAACGAATTCTCGAGTAAAGAATTCAAAACTCAAAAAGCCGCCTACACTTGGCGGCTTTTTTGTTGCGCCTCAAGTTCTTGTTTGACTTCCACTGCATGAACCATCGGATTTACAACCAGCTTCCAATGCTTAACCAATAACCCTTGGGGGTCAATCAAAAAACTTTGTCGCGCAAAACCAATCGCCCCAAGTAAACCACCGACCACGCCAAACGCCTGCGAGATTTTTTTATCGGTATCTGGAAGCAAAGGAAAAGTTAAATTGCATTTTTGCCTAAAATTCGCATGTGATGCACTTGAATCCGTCGAAACGCCAATGACTTCCGCCCCCAACTGATTCAATTCTGGCAGAATTTGCTCAAACTTAGCGGCTTCAATACTACAACCCGCAGTGTTATCCTTTGGATAAAAATAAAGCACCACCCAACGCCCACGCAGCGCTGCTAAGGAAATTACTTTGCCAGTATCATCTGTTGCATTAAATTCTGGGGCGGCTTGACCAATTATTAAACCCATGAAGCCGAAGATACCAAAAAGCAAAAGTATTCTCTGCAAGGTAACACCACATTAAAACGGACTCCCTCATCAAGTCTTCTCGTCTCGAGTAGATTCACCTAATAAAAGGCAGTGTAAAAACCGTTAAATACCCAATTATTTTAGGAATTTGGTGGCTGGTTACTTAAATACTCAGGGTAAACTGCGCGGTATCCCATGGCAAACGCAAGCCTTCCCAATGTTGCCACCACAAAATTCTGCAAAGGTATGGGTAAACTGGCATCATATCCACCATGTCGAACCAAAGTTGCCAGCGAAACCGCCAGCTGAAATGGATTTTTTGGTTTGCCATCTGGATGAACTTTACCTTCTCGAGCCAAACCTGCGGTACTCGCAAATACCCCTAGCACATCCTGTACAGCTTCTGGGTTAGGTTGTGCAAAAACATTACTTTGCCGATAAACCATATTTAAATTTCCAACTGCCCAAGGATGAATATGGGTTTGACGTGGATTTACCACAAAAACATCACCTGTTCGAGCCGTTTTTTGAATCCCATCAATTTTGTAATTCGCTTCACCAGAAATAATTTCAAAAGTTTCTGTCCAAGTAGTGTGAAGATGCTCAGCAATATCTGGCAAGTTATTAGGCACACATTCGACTTCAAGCAACCAACCTCTGCCTTGGGTTTCAACCTCTGTTTTGAGAACTACGGTCTTTGAATTGGTCAATGGATTGTGGATAACAAAACCAGCACGTATTTTCATGGAATCTCCTAAGAACCTCATGTTAGCTGATTTCTTGCAATAAGTATAATCCTGTACAGGAAAAATGTAGTTAATCAGGTATTCGTCTAGGTAACAATTGCTAAAAGTTCATCTCTGCGTCCTCGAGAATGAATCAGGTTCAAAATGCTGATTGATGGTGTAAAAACCAACCCGCCAATCGCCGTAAATATCTGACTCGAGCGAAAAAGACAATTCAAATTCGGTGGCAAAATTACCCGTGATGTGCAGCGCTTCAAAAAACCAATCTGGCTTAAGGTCTGGGTTCACAAAAACCGTTAAGTAGCCAATTGCCCTAAGCCGCACGTCCTCGAGATGTGGCAATAATTCCCCCAGAAATGCCAAATGCGCCGAATTTGGTTCGGTGCTGTCACCCGCGACCAGAATCTCAAAACTCGAGTCTGGGTTCGGGATACTTCGCCAGATGCCTTCTTTTGGTAAGTACATAAAGTTATTCACAAAGCCACGACCTTTCCACTTTGGCTACTGATGTACAACCTGTCAGATTGCAACTCGAGCAGTAAATCTGGCAATAAATCCCCATCCAGCCAAGCATAGCGCACATGAGCGGGAGGATTATTTTGCAGTGTGTCGTAATTAAACACCGATTCTTTAGACTCGAGCAGGGTTGTACCATTATAAATCTGTACCATTGCTGTGCCGTTATCGCCGTCTACCAAGGGAATTAGCACAATCCGAATATCATGCTGACCGACCCGAAAAGCGTGTTTAGTTTTGGGTTCAACGATGTTTATATGTAATGCTTTTGGCAGCAGCAACCACGCTACAAACGCCACTATTGGCAACAGCACAAGTAAAATCCAGCCTCGAGACCGTAAAAAATTCATGACCAAGAATACAAGACCCTTATCGCACAGGTATCACTCGCGGTGAGCTAAGCGTCTAGATCCCGAAAATTACAGATTATCTCAAACTCGAATTAAGAGATTTTTCCTGTGCTGTAGTCTTAAATTGAGAAAAATCGGTTTCGATGGTGCGTACTGCCACCCCTAGGGCAGTGGCAAGGTGACGCTGCAAGGCTTTTGCGCCTTGGGCTTGGGCTTCAAGCATCAGGCGTTTTAAGCGGTGATTACGAAGTGCCACTTTGTCTTGCTGCTCGAAAATGGCTTTATCCGAAGCACCACTGTCTAGTGTCCAAATAATTGCAATCGTGCCTTCACCAGTTAAAGCGGGGAGTTCTACAACGCTTGTCTCGAGGGTTTGTTGTTGCCAAGCGGCTTCTACGGCTTTGGCGTAATGCTCGTTTTTAAGCATAATTTGCCGATTCTCGAGGGTTTCGATTTGACAAGCGAATCTGAGTAGTGAAAATCGAGCCAGTTCAAGGTCGGTTGGATTTTGATAAATCAGGTACTTTGTGTAGTGGTAGCACATTGCCGAGTGATTTTTCTCGAGTGATGGTGGGTCTGTCGCAGCCACTTGGAGAAGTTTGCTGGCTTTGTCTTTAGAACCTGCTAAACAGGCAAGTTCAGCTTGCAACGTTAAATCTTGTTCGGTGGTTGCTAAAATTTCTAAGCCATCTGCGAACTGCTTTTTGGCTCGTAAAATCAATGTTAAAACTTCTCTGGTCTTGGTAGCAGAGTAAGACTTTCCCTCTTGAATCGCCCATGTCTTTATTGGCTCGAGTAAAGAATGTGCTTCGTCTGTTCGTCCTAGACAAACCAAAACTTCGGCAAGATTGGTAAAATAATAGGCAACTTGGCTTTCACTTAGTTGTTGTTTTACTTTAGGCGCTCGGTCTGCGCGTTCCTCTGCCCAAATAAGTGCTTCTTCAAAGCGCCCTAATTTAATTAACGAACCAGCTAAGTTAGCTAAGGTTGTGTTGATTTGTCTTGCATCACCAAGGGTGTAACTATCATCAAGTTGCTTTTGAAAAACACCTACTGCTAATTCAAAGTGTTCATCTAAGTGAGCAAGCGCTCCTTTAATGTTGTAAATCTGAATAGCTTGATTAACTAAAGAGGGGTTATCATGAAATACCTGTTCGGCTTCGGCAAGTGTTTGCCATGCCACTTCAAATTGACTGGCTCGAATATATGAATTGGTCAGGGCTATTAGAGTACGGAATTTTTGCCTCACTGGAATTTCGTGTTCTTGACATAACTTGTGGGCTTTTTGAGCATAAAGCAGGGCTTTATCCGACTCGAGAAAAGACCGAGCAATGGTCACGGAAATCAGGGTCAATGCACTAACTTCTAACATAGGGTCTTTTATTGTTTGCGTAAAAGACCACAAGGAATCGGCAGTTTGCAAAGTTGCTTGGCTTTTTCCTTGAGCCGCCAAAACTCTTAACTTAAGTACCAAAGTATTGAAAGTCAGGTCATGGTCTTGATATTGACGAGTCTGAGTTTCCAAAGTTTCCAGTTCTTGCACCGATTGATTCCCCGGCTCTTGAATAAATGAAATTCGCATTTGCATCAGTTGCAAATGTAGTGCCTCGAGTACATTAGCCTGAAGGGATTGATTATTTTTCGTTGCTTGCTGGATGTAATTTTGGGCATCTTGGTAGGCACAAAATCCTAGGGCTTCTTCGGCGGCTCGGCGGTAATAAGTCACACTTTGGCTTAACAAATTGGCTTCTTGGGCGTGGTGGGCAAGCAAAATGGCTCGGGTTTGAAAATTTTTGCAGACTTCAAAAGCGCGTCCATGCCATTTTTGCCGAGCTTTGATGCTCATTTGTTCGTACACAAAAACCCGTGTTAAATCGTGTTGAAAAGCCAAAGCTGGTGACTCGAGGATAAAGCGTGTTTCTAATAATTGTGCAATTGGGGCAGGCGTGCCAAGCATGGCTGTCCAAACTTGTCGATCAAATTGTTTGCCGAGTACCGAAGCTGCTTCGAGGGCATTTTGAAGTTTTTGATCCAGTTTAGAAAATCTGCCCTGAAAAGCATTCTCGAGGTGTTGTTCGGCGGGTTGCCCGAGTACCAATTCTCCAAAAACCAAGGGGTTGCCAGCGCTGACGCGGTGCAGTTGCTCGAGTTCAATTGAATTGAATGTTTTACCGAGTCCTCGAGCCAGAACAGCACAGGCTTCTAGGTTCAGTCCGCCAAGCCGATAATGTTGCACTTGTGGGGTTTGACGAATTTCGGTTAGGGTCTCGAAGGCTTTTGGATTGCCAAGCAGTTCTTCGGAACGAGCCGCTAGAACCAGTAAGACTGGACGTTGTTGTGCCATACGGGTCAGCATTTTAAGGACTGTCCAGAATAAATCGCCAGCCCAGTGTAAGTCGTCGAGTAACCATAGCGTGGGTTGTTCAAGATGGCGTATCCAACGTTCTAAAGTCGCACTGATGACTTGTGGCGAAGATTCAATCTCTACACTGGTTTTTAGGAGCGGCTCGAGATTCTTTTGAATTAAGGTACTGCTCTGCTCGAGTAAAACAGTGGCACTTTGTAGGGCTTGTTCGAGTGGGGCATAAGGCAGTTTTGCACCAAAAGTCATGCCAGCTAAGGTTGGGATTTGGTGCCATTTGGCGAGGGATTGTAATTCGAGGAGTAAACGGGTTTTGCCTTGTCCAGCTTCTCCTTCGAGTATAATCACACCGCCCTGTCCAAGCCGCAAGGCATTTAAGGCATTGGTCAGTATACGCCATTCTTGATCGCGTCCAACCAAGGCTTGGTTTGGTTTGTTGTGTGGTTGCTCGAGTTGGCGTTGTAAATCAGCAATAAATGCCCGTGTTTCTGGGTGTGGTTGACTCGAGAATTCTTGGGACAGGGTTTGTTCAAGTTTTTCAAATACTGCTATTGCTTCTGGTCGTTGTCCTAACTTGGCATACAACCGAATTAAGTGGGTATGTGCCGCTTCGTTCCAAGGCTCGAGTTGAATCAGGCGTTGCGATAAGACAATGCCTCGGCTCGAGTCAGCTTGTTCTATGGCATGGCGTAACCCTTGCAGCATCGTTTGGTGCAGTTCTACGCGCCATATTTCTAACCACGGAATGTCTTGGTCTTCGAGTAAATCGCCTTGGTAATGATCGAGCGCCGTAAACCAATCTTGGGCTTTTTGGCTATGAATTAAACGCATAAATTGGTTGGTGTCTGTCCAAATCGGTTGAAGGGTCAAAGTGGTGGCATCAGCCACAATACATTCCTCGAATTCAGGGTGTTCTTGGCGCAGTCGGTACAGGCTATTGGTCAGGCGTTTGCGTCCTTGTTCGTCGGTGCAGTCTGTCCAGATGGCTCGAGCCAAACGCACCCGGGGCATCGGCAAATTAGGGTTTTGCTGCATCGTTAGGAACGCCAAAATCTGGCTGTGATTTGCCGATAACAGCATGGTTTTTTCACCCACTACTAAATGTGGCTGTCCCAGCAAATAAAGACGCATCAAGCCTCAATTCTACTCGAATTTAGTTCACAAATTCATTTGGGTGTTGACATAAATGTGGGTCGTTATTTTGCAATAACTGCTGCGCGGCAGTTTTGCAACACCAAGTTTATAGGCTTCTGGCACGGTCAAGCCGTAAAACCACCAAGAAAGGAAACAACTATGAAAGAACCTTATTCGACCCCGCCAAAAACCCCATACACCCCGCCTCGGCTCGAGCAACACCCTAGTTTTGTTACCATCACAGGTGCATCTTTTCCCTTTGGCACAGTTTTAACCCAAGAAGGTGAATCCGAATGAAAAAAGCCTTGATTCTCTTTGGACTTGTTGCCGCTAGTTTTATGTCCTGTCAACCGACCCCAAATATTGCCCTAAACACCACCAGCAAGCGTTTACTTGGCACACTCGAAGTCACATTTGGCGCAGAGAATGGCAGGGTACGTGCCAATTTTACGCCCTCGAGACTAAACAGCCAAATTGTATTTAACAACGAATTGACTTTTACTGGCGGTACATACTCAACCGCCACAGAAACCGCCACCAATCGCAAATTTCTCAATGCCCAATTCACCATGCGTAACTTGTTTGGTGGCACTATCGGTGATGTAACCCTTGTCTCCTACCGCAAAACTGGCAATGCTGGCAATACTGCCTTAAAAAATGTCACCGATTTTGGTGGGATTATTAATAATGGTGCAAGTATTCAAAGTAGCTCGAGTAACCTCCGCCCAGCCGTCAATACCAATACTTATGCCCAAACAGTTCGTCCTAGCCACACCATGAGCGGTAACGGCACAGTGGCTTTGGTGGTAGGGCAAGACGACTTACGATTATTTAGCGAATACGACCTCGAGTCCTTAACCACAACCGCAGGGACAGCCCTTGCAAGCGGCGAATACTTACTCCCGTATGGGTTTGGGGTGCGAAATCTTGCCGCTCCAACTAACCCGACCCAACAACGCCTGATTGCCGCCGATACCAACGCCGATACTGGAACGGTGACTATTTCCATGCGGGTAGATGGCAGCAACGAACCATCCCTAGCTTTGCCAAATGCGTACCGTTTTACTTACACCGCCTTGGTTTTTGATAATCCTACTTTTGAATTTCGTTACGCTGGCAGTTTAGACGAAAAAGCCAGCAACGACATCCAAACCAGACGTAACAGCAACGAAGAAGTCACCACGATTTACTCATCGGCACAGAACACCGCCTCCGATTATGTGCTTCATGCGTCAGGCGACTACGCCAATGCTTGTCAGGTTCGGATTGCTGGCAGTGCCGCCACCCCAGAAGCCTTTTTAGAAAGTATTGCGCCTACTGGTGTGGTAGGCAGGATGGATCCGTGTTTTGCATCTGGTGGGTTTCGGGTCATCCGCCCGGGTGGAACAAGCAGTATCGAAGATATAGCCCAGTTTTCTGACGGTCGAATTGCCAGTGTCGGACAAGTTGCACCCAGCAGCACAGGGGGTTGGCTTGGTCTTTACTACCCGAACGGAGACCATATTCGGGCTGTTTTTAGCAACGGAACATCTGCCACCAACACCTATTACACCAGTGTTGGGGTTGACTCGCTAAACCGTATTGTTCGCGGTGGTCACATCACCACAGCCACTGGGACTCAGTTGATTATGGGACGCAGTGTGGTTGGTTCAAACATCAGCAACGACACTGCCTTCTCGAGTAACCAAACTGTCAATACGACAATTCATAGCGCCGCAGGTTCAGAACACGTCATGACTGACCTTGTGGTACAACCCAATAATCAAATTGTGGCTGTTGGTTACGTCAAAAATGGTACAACTGGCGACAAGAATGTTTTTGTGATGCGTTACACCACGACTGGCTCACTCGATACCAGTTTTAACGGTACGGGCATCCGCATAGACGATGTGGACGGCACAAACAGCGACAACGAAGCCTCGAGCGTCATGTTAGATGCAAACGGCAATATCATCGTCGTTGGTAAGCACGGCACAACAGGTTCTTTTTTAATCATGCGTTTTACCAGTTCTGGCGCTCGAGACACCAGTTTTAACACGGTCGGACATGTTCTACAAAGCATTCCTGGTAGTTCTGGTGATGCTGCCAGCAGTGTGGCACTGCAAAACCAAAAAATTATTGTGGTTGGAACAGCCACAACCACAGCCACCGTCCTTGCCATGATTCGCTTAAATTCTGATGGGACGCTCGACACAACTTTTGGCAGTAGTGGAACAGTCATTGCTGCCAGTGCATTTGCCCAAGCCTTACGCGCCAAAAAAGTTCTGGTGCAGTCGGATGATAAAATTATTGTGACTGGAGCAGAAGAAAATACTGGCGGCGCATCTCAGGTCTTTGCTTTTCGGTACTTATTAAATGGGGCTGCCGACACGACCTTTAACCCCGACACCAGTATTAGTAACCCAGTGGCATCGAATCGGCGAATCTATAATTTTGGCAATAACACCTTCAAAACCACGGCGTTATCGGCTCTGATTGGCGGTACATCAACCGATGGTCGGCTTGTGATTGGTGGGTGGCTCGTTCCCGATAGTACCGCCGGTAGTCAGTACGGAATGCTTAGTAAAATCAAACTCGGTGCGAATTAAATCTATATTCTCGAGCCTGTGCAGTCTTGCACAGGCTTTTTTACAATTTTAAGCCAGATGATTAGAACCCATAAATCTTGTTTCATTTATTGGCTTGGGATTTTGCCACCAATATTTCGTTTTTCAAATTCGCCATGTCCATTTCAATCGTTCTGACGGTTACACCTAGCACGGTTGCCAATTCTTTTTGCAAGGCTTTTGCACCTTGAGCTTGAGCCTCGAGCATTAGGCGTTTTAAGCGGTGATTACGCAGGGCAACCTTGCCGTGTTGATCATAAATGGTTTTGTCCGAAGCACCACTACTCAGTGTCCAAGTGATTATAATAGTACCTTCGCCACTTAAAGCAGGGAGTTCAATAACAGTTGTCTCGAGGGCTTGTTGTTGCCAAGCGGCTTCTATGGCTTTGGCGTAGTAGACATTTTTAAGCATGGTTTGCCGATTCTCGAGGGTTTCTATTTGACTGGCAAAACGCAGTAAGGAAAAACGGGCAATCTCGAGGTCAGTGGCTTGTTGGTGAACTAAAAAAGTCGTGTGGTACAG